>WTGD01000214.1 GCA_011523725.1 Nitrospinota bacterium | reverse complement strand
GACTTCGAGGGCTACAAGAAGTGGATCCTGGGCTACGCTTACGCCGAACTCGAGCGCGCCGCGAAGATCACGGGCGTGCCGGCGGCGGACATCCGCAAGACGGCGGAAATCCTCGCCAGGCCCAAGCCCGACGGAACGCGCAAGAAGACCTCGTTCATGCTCGAGAAGGGAAACTACTGGTGCAACAGCTTCGGGAACACGGCTTCGTTCGCGGCGCTGGGGCTGGTCTGCGGCGCCGGGTCGCGGCCGGGCCGCGTGATCTCCCGCGGCGGGGGGCACCAGCGCGGCTGGATGGGCGCGGCCCATTACCCGAGGGCCCTGTCGCCCGAGAAGGCGCCCGGACGCCGCAAGAAGGAGATCGACCTCGACCGCTGGGTCGTGGACGGCCACGTGCGCTTCGCGTGGGTCATCGGGACGACCTGGTGCCAGGCCATGGCGGCGTCCCAGGAGTTGATGGACGTCTTCCAGCGGCTGACGCGCCGCAACCCGCACCAGATC
This sequence comes from Nitrospinota bacterium, assembly GCA_011523725.1. Lineage (GTDB taxonomy): Bacteria > UBA8248 > UBA8248 > UBA8248 > UBA8248 > Bin107. The sequence continues at coordinate 9,538 of WTGD01000214.1, read as the reverse complement.
GAGAGCTTCGACGTCGATACGGCGGTGGACGCCCTGAAGCGCAGGGTGGACGCCGGCGGCATGGTCGTCGCCCACCAGGACATCTACCCGGTGTCTCCCATCGGAACCGAGTATTCGGACCTGATTCTTCCGGCCGCCACCTGGGGCGAGGAAGACTTCACCCGCTGCAACGGCGAGCGCCGCCTGAGGCTCTACAGCAAGTTCGCCGACCCCCCCGGCGAGGCCCGGCCCGACTGGTGGATCATCGCGGCGTTCGCGAGGAAGATGGGCTTCAAGGGCTTCGACTGGAAGGACAGCAACCAGATTTTCGAGGAGGCGGCCCGCTTCGGCCGCAAGGGGGTGCTCAACTACCACCCGCTCGTGGTGAAGGCCAAGCGCGAGGGCAAGCGAGGCCACGAACTGCTCCGCGAATACGGGACCGAAGGCATCCAGACCCCCATCCGCATGGTGAAGGGCGAACTCGTCGGGACGAAGCGCCTCCACGACGAGAACCTGGAACTCGGAACCCCCGAAGGCCCCACGATGCACATGAAGTGGCTCACCTCCTTCGGCACCCAGAGCGGCAAGGCGGTTCTGCTGAAGAGCTACTGGGAGGACTTCAAGGACTTCTACGACCGGGTCACCCCGCAGGGGGACGAGTTGTGGGTGACGAACGGGCGGATCAACGAGCTCTGGCAATCCGGCTACGACGACAAGCGGCGGCCCTACATCATGCAGCGCTGGCCCCAGCAGTTCCTGGAAATCCATCCCGACGACGCCCGCGCCCGGGGCATCGAATCCGGAGACCTGGTCGCCATCGAGAACGACGACCTCCTCGTGCAGACGGGCGGATACATCGGCGTCGACGGCAAGGAGCAGACCTTCACCGAGCTCATGAAGGCCGGACGCATCAAGAAGAGCAAGGGGAGCTTCACCGCGGTGGCCATGGTCACCGACGCGGTCCGGGCGGGCGTCACCTTCGCCTATTTCGGCTTTCCCGAAAACCCGGCCAACTCGGTGGTTCACCGGGTGCCGGACCCCCTGACCAACCGCTACCGCTACAAGCTGGGCAAGGGGAAATTGAAGAAGATTGGAGAGTCTCCGCACAAGCATTCGCTGACGAGCCTGAGCTTCGTTCCCCGGACGCTTTAGTGGAGATGGAGGTTCAGGAGGGGAATGAGATACATGACTCGACAACGGGATTCCGGGCTTTGGATTCGAACGGGAACGACGTAATCACTCCCCCCCCTGGAGGGGGTTGTTGAAAAAGCCCGATAAACGAGGGCTTGACGCGACCGATGAAAGAGGAAGAATCACTCCCCCCTTGAGGGGGAGTCGATGAAGCCGAGCGGTTTGTGCGAAGGCTGAATCGGTGGGGGGTAAAATGCGTTTTATCGCCATTCCGAATTATACCCCCCACCGAATCGCTTTCGGGCTTACGCCCTCAGCTCTTCGACTCCCCCTCAAGGGGGGAGTGAATTCCCTTTCTCGGGGGGAGTGGTTTTGGGGAGGGAATGATGAATTGCCAGCAAGGAGAAGTCGTCAACTTCAGTATATAATTCCCTTTAGAGGCCCGCAGTACCTTACAGGAGGTAGAAAACGAATGACTCGATCGAGAGGGTTTTTCATCTGCGCCGGCCTGGCGCTCGGAGCGGCGGTTTTTCTCATGTCTTCGGGTGACGGCGCCGCTCAGCAAAAAGGCGACGTCGCGGCCGGCAACGTCAAATACCAGCAGCTTTGCGCCTCCTGCCACGGGGCGCAGGGCAAGGGCGACGGCCCCGCGGCCAAGGTGCTCAACCCGAAACCGCGAAACCACACGGACGCCAACTACATGAAGACCATTTCGGACGAGTACATCGCCAAGATCACCAAGCTGGGCGGCGTCGCGGTAGGGAAATCGCCGTTGATGCCCCCCTGGGGCGGGGTTCTCTCGGACGCGGACGTCCAGAACCTGGTCGCGTTCATGCGCTCCCTGGCGAAATAGGAGCGGGGGCATGGATTCAGGGAATCGGGACCCCTTCCCTCCCGGGCGCTCCTTTCGGGTCGAGTTGCCAAGCCATGACCACTGGCGGCAAACGATTTGCTGCCAGGAGGCCTGTCCCGTCCACACGGACGCGCGGGGCTACGTGACCGCCATCTCAGAGGGCGACTTCGAGCGCGCCTACATCATCGCGCGGGGGCCCAACCCCTTTGCGTCGGTTTGCGGGCGCGTCTGCGCGGCGCCGTGCGAAGCGGCCTGCCGCCGCGGCAACATCGACGCGCCGGTGGCCATCCGCGCGCTCAAGCGATTCGTGACGGAGCGCTACGGCGTAGAAGCCGACCTGGCGTCCGGCAAGGGAGAATCCTCCTTCTCGCACCGGAGCCTCAGGAGCATGCGGGACCTCCGCTTTCAGCCGGCCACGCGCACCATCAACGATTTCTCGGTGCTCGAAGCCGCCCGCCGCAAGTCCGGGGGGGTGGAGACGGCGGGGAAGAAGGTGGCCGTCGTCGGCTCGGGCGTGGCGGGGCTGACCTGCGCGCACGACCTCGCCCTGCTCGGCTATGACGTGAGCGTTTTCGAGAAACAGGGCGTCCCCGGCGGGATGCTCATGCTCGGGGTTCCCGAATACCGCCTGCCGCGCGATCTCGTTCAGGCCGAGATAGGGGCCATCCTCAGCCTGGGCGTGGAGCTTCGGCTGAACCAGGCCATCGGGCGGGACTTCGACCTCTCCACCCTTCGCGAGGAAGGCTTCGAAGCGGCCTTCATCGCCATCGGCGCGCATGTGAGCCGCTCGCTGCCCATGGAAGGCCAGGACGCGGACGGCGTTTTCCGGGCCGTCGAGTTCCTGCTGAACGTGAACCTGAACTTCCGCGTCGAACTGGGCGAGCGCGTCGTCGTGATCGGCGGGGGAAACGTGGCGATGGACGCCGCCCGGGTCGCCGCCAGGGTCGCCGGAGAGGCCGATGCCCCCGCAGACACGGGCGATCAGACGGAAGACGCCGTCCTCATGCGCGAGATGATGGACGTGGCGCGCGAGGCGATGCGCGTGGGGGCGAGGAACGTCCACGTCATCTGCCTGGAATCGCGCGAAGAGATGCCGGCGGCGGATTTCGAGATCGAAGAAGCGCTCGATGAGGGGATCGAGCTGGAGCCCCGGGTGGGGCCGGTCCGCATCGTGGAGAAAGACGGCAAGGTGGTCGGGCTGGAAGTCCAGACGTGCACCCGCGTCTTCAATGAGGAGGGCCGCTTCAGCCCGGAGTTCGAACCGGACAGCAAGCGCGTGATTCCGTGCGACTCGGTGATCGTCGCCGTCGGCCAGGCCTCCGACCTTTCCTGGATCAAGGATGAGGACGGCGTGGAGACGACGCCGCGCGGCACGATCCGCGTCGACCCCGAAACCCTGGCCACGACCGCGCCCGGCATATACGCGGGCGGGGACGTCGCCATGGGCCCGCGTATCTTTATCGAGGGCGTGGAAAACGGCCACCGGGCGGCCCGCTCCATTCACACCTATCTCTCGGGCGGTCAGGCAGGCGTTCAGACGAATCTTCAGTGGGCCTCCATCGAGCCCTTGCAGCAAGCGCTGCTCCAGGAGCCGGCAGAGGGGTTTTCCCTTCCCATCGTGAACCCCGGCTACCAGAAAGCGTCCCGCCGGAACCCCGACGCGCTGCCCATCGATCGCCGAATCGGCGTCGCCGAGGTGGAGCTGGGCTATTCGCCCGAGGCGGCGGTCGATCAGGGAATGCGGTGCCTGCGCTGCAGCGCGAACCCGATATTCGACGGCGCCAAGTGCATCCTGTGCGGCGGTTGCGTGGACGTCTGCCCGTCGCGCTGCCTGCGAATGGTTCCCCTGGAAGCCCTTGAGGGCGGAGAGGACCTGGCGGCCCTGGTCCAGGCCCGCTACGGAACGTCCGCCGGCGAGGCGGCGATGGGCGCCGCCATGATCATGGACCCGGACAAGTGCATCCGTTGCTCGCTCTGCGCCCAACGCTGTCCCACGGGCGCGGTCACGATCGAGAATTTTTCTTTCCAGGAAGAGTGGGTGGAGGTGGGGTGAGGTGAGCGCGAGCCTGGATGAACAGACCCCCCGGCGCCGGATGCTGCTGGGTCTCGGCTGGGTTTCTTTCCTGATATCCCTGCTGGGGCCCGTTCTCGCCAACGTCCGGTTCCTGTTCCCCAACGTCGTGTATGAGGGCGAGTCGGTTCTGAAGCTCGACTCCGTGGAGAAGTACCTCGTGGGGTCCATCACGTTTTTCGCCGACAAGAAAATCGTTCTTTTCCGCGAGAAGGACGGGTTCCGGGCCTGTACCGCCGTCTGCCCGCATCTTCGCTGCGTTATCAGCCCCTTCGTCGGGGCGCCCGGCGCGTCTCCGGATATCCTGAGGGCGCGGTGCCCGTGCCACGGCAGCACTTTCGACGGGCGGGGACAGGTGCTCGGGGGGCCTGCGCCCCGGGGACTCGACTTCTTCCGCGTAACGAAATCGCCGGACGGCCGCGTCGTGGTCGATACGCGCAAGGTCGTCGCCCCGTCCGAGCACTTCAAGATCTGAGCCGTTATCATGGTCACCGAATCCCCCAGGGAAACAGGGCGCAAGAAAGCCGCATCGTGGCTCACGGACAACCGCGTGGTCCGCTCGATCTTCCGCCGGGGCTACCCGGACAACGATCTGGATCGCGCCGCCGTCATGTTCTCGAATTTCTTCCTGCACGTCCTTCCCGCACGGACGCACGTTCACAGCCTGAAGCCCACCTACACCTGGGGGCTCGGCATCATCTCCCTGTTCCTCTTCGTGATCCTTCTGGGCACCGGCTCCCTGCTCATGTTCTTCTACGTCCCCTCGACCGAGCGCGCCTACAGCGACATGAAGGACCTGCAGTTCGTCGTCTCCTACGGCGTCGTCCTGCGGAACCTCCATCGCTGGGCCGCCCACGCGATGGTCGCCGTCGTCTTCCTGCACATGTGCCGGGTGTTCTACACGGCCAGCTACAAGGCGCCGCGCGAGTTCAACTGGGTCATCGGGGTACTCCTCTGGGGGGCGACCCTGATGATGAGCTTCACGGGCTACCTCCTCCCCTGGGATCAGCTCGCCTACTGGGCCATCACCGTAGGCTCCAGCATCGCCAGCTACCCGCCGCTGGTGGGAGAGTACATCCGCACGCTGATGCTCGGGGGCGATACGGTGGGGCAGAACGCGCTGATCCGGTTCTACGTCATGCACGTCATCGTCCTGCCGGGGATCATGATGATACTCATGGGTGTGCATTTCTGGCGGATCCGCAAGGACGGCGGCCTCTCCCGGCCGCCCGCGCCGCCCGCCGAGGCCGCCCAGGGCGAGGCGGCGGCATTTTCGCCGCACAAGACGTACATGCTCGTGGAACTGGCCGAGGGCAAGACGCCCATGGTGGACGCCCAGGCTCCCGAAGAGGAGGTCATGAGCTGGCCGCACACGGTCTTCCGGATGCTGGTCGTCTTCGTGGGGGTCGTGGCCGTCCTCTCCGCCGTCGCCTACTTTTTCGATGCACCCCTGGAGGAGCTGGCCAATCCGGACCATCCGCCCAACCCCGCCAAGGCGCCCTGGTACTTCCTCGGGCTTCAGGAAATCGTGAGCTATTCCGCCCTGGCGGGAGGCGTCATCGTTCCCGCCGCCGCGATCATCGGCCTCATGACCATTCCCTACATCGACCGCAACCCCGAGGGCCAGGGCGCGTGGTTCACCTCGGCCCAGGGCCGGCGCATTACGCTCTGGTCGGTCGTGGCGGTCATCCCGGTCGTCCTCGTCCTGACCTGGCTGAACGAGCACTACGCGGTGCGGATACTGGTTCCGGGCGCTTCGCAAATCTGGGTCGACCTCCTGAACCCGGGGACGATACTGATTGCCCTCTTCGCCGCCGGGTCGCTCTACACCTGGCGGCGGACGGGGTCGAGCCGGATGGGGGCGCTGGCTCTCTATTCGTATTTTCTGACGTCTTATTTGATCTACACGTTGATCGGGCTTTACTTCCGCGGCGCCAACTGGGCCTGGGTATGGCCGTGGCAGGCGACGGGTCTGCACTGAGGCGGATGACGAATGGCGAATTCAAATCAGAATAATTCATTTGTGCCGTTCGGGTGGGTGGTCGCCTTCGCCGTCCTGAGCGTATGCGCGGCGCTCTTTTTCCTGCTCTCCGTCTGGAAGGATTACGACCGCGAATGGCGGGGCTACCAGCGGACGTTCCGCGAGATGCTCTTCGCAAGAGCCGGAACCGGGGAGGAGCGCAAGGCCGCCCTGGCGGGCGGGGATCAGTTCGAGCAGATCATCGTGGCCGGCGGCGAGCGCGTGGACAGGTGCGTCATGTGCCACCGGGGCGTCGAGCACCCGGCGTTCAAGGACGCCGACCAGCCTTTCGCCAGACATCCCACCATCCCGCCGCACCCCTTCGAGCAGTTCGGCTGCACCGTGTGCCACCAGGGACAGGGGCGGGCGACGAGCGTCCAGGACGCCCACGGTGAAGTCGCCTTCTGGGAGGAGCCGCTGCTGCGGGGCGGGTTCATTCAGGCCAGCTGCGGCCCGTGCCACGCGGGCGCCCTGAAGGACGCCCCCCTCATCCAGAGGGGAAAGCTGCTTTATCTGATGAACGGCTGTCTCGCCTGCCACAAGATCAGGGGCGCCGGCGGGGTCGTCGGGCCCGACCTGACCTTCGCGGGCGAGCGCCGGAAGGACCCGAAGTGGCACATCGAACACTTCAAGTTCCCGCAAAAGACCTCTCCCGGCTCCGCCATGCCCGCCTACGGCCATTTGAAGCCTGAGGATCTTGAAGCGCTCACGGTCTACATGCTGAGCCTGCGCAGGGCGCCTTCCGCCCTGGCGCTGGCCGCGCCCAGACCGGCCACCGCCGGGAAAAAATAGCCTGTAGGGATAAGCCGCGGCCTTGGGCCGTTCACAGGAACGGCCCACTACCTTCCGTGCGACAGCCCTCCCACATTGGCCGGAATGACGGTAACGAATTCCGAAGTTCGGGATGCCCGACCCGCAAGATTTTTTTTGACAACCCCTCTTTAGACCAAATTGCCCCCTACCCCGCCAAGCCGTCGATGATGCTTCGCCATTCAGGGGGCGTGACTTCCACGATTCGCATCTCGCCTACCGAGACGCTGCATATCACGACGTCCACTTCCAGTTCCCTGAGGGCTTTGAGGCTGCCTGCGAGTTCCGCTTCATCGCCCCCGTCGTCTGCGACGACGATGGTCTTCCACTCTCCGCCGTCGAGATAGATCGCGTCTCCGGTGAAGAGATACGTCTTGCCGTGGGGCGAGTGGTAGCGGTAACAAACGCTGTTATTCGTGTGGCCCGGCGTATGGATTACCTCCATGTCGCCGCCCAGAAACTCGTGCGGAGGAGAGCGAAAAAGCACTTCGGCCGAAACCGCCTCGGGCAGATAAGGTTCCACGAGCGCGTGGCAGCAAAGTTTGGAATCAAAACGCCCGGCCACGTCTGCGAGCGACTCATCCACCTCGTGACAATGGCTCAGGCAGTGGTGCGCGATTCCACCCAGAGCGGCAATTTCATCGAAATCGCCTGTGCTCCTCGGATTATAGAAGAGGACGTTTCCACCCGGGCGATCGAGCAGATAGGCGTGAACGGTCAGGACGCCGAACTGCTTCTCCTCGGCCGTCTGCCACAGGTCGGGATAAAGACGCTTCATGCTTTTCGTCCTTCGTTCTGTAAGCGGAAATCCTCATGACTGCGGCGCAGGGGGCGCGTATTCACGGCTGGACGCAAGAAGCGGGCGTGGGCGCACCGCCCGCTCCCCCGGTGAACGCCTATTCCTCCGGCTCGTCATAGGAGATGAACGTGATGTCCACCGCCTCGTTGCGGCCGGGAATGAGGGCCTGGTAGCCGTCGGAGTAATACCAGCTCTCCACAGCCGCCTGGTCGGGAAACTTCAGGAGGACGAACATCTGCCTGTCGTGCTCGCCGGTGAGGACTTTTACGAGCTGTCCGCTCGCCGCCACCTCGCCCCCGACGGAGGCGACGATCGCGAGTCCCTGCTCGGCGTAGTTGTTGAATCCCTCTTCGTCCTTGACGGTGATGTGTCCGACCACGTATGCGCTCATGTCCACTCCTTTCGCGAATGGGGCCGCCCGCCCGGCGGCAAATGAATTCAGGATTTCACGCCGAAGATGCGGCGTCTCTCATGCCTCCTTCTCCGGCCGGCCTTCGCCGGAATTGTAAGCAAGACACCTTTCATCCTTCGGGATACCCCAAAGTTTCATAAATGGCCCTCGGGATCAACGCCGTCCGGAGGGTTGCGGGGGTAAAGGCGCAATCCATACAGGGTTTGTAGGGACAGGCCCCCGTGCCTGTCCCTGTGAAGCGCAGCCACAGGGGGCAGAGCGGCCATAAGTCGAACTCCCCTCTTCAGGAAGTTCGACGCTCTGCTACGGGTGAATGCGTTTTTGATCGTCATTCCGGCATGCGCCGGAATGACGGTGAGTAATCTCGACTTGAATTGGAAGGAATCCCCCGTCAGGACAACCACAGGGGGTTGTCCCTACGAAACCGCCAGATTGTGATTTCACTCCCCCCTTTTCCGGGGGCTGGCCGCTTCGCCTCTTTTGGGCTAACATGCGGTCATACGCAATGAAGTCGGGTAAACCACCGCCCATGGTTCGTTTTCAGGTTTACGAGGGTTTGATACAGGTCCGCCTGTTTGTCTTTTTCGTTAGATTTTGTGGAGGAAATCCGGTCATGAAAAAACGAGACGTTTTCTTCAGCCTGGCCGTCCTGATGATGTCGGGCGCGCTCATCGCGGGCTGCGCGGGCGAGGGGATGATGGACAAGAAGATGATGGGCAAGAAAAAGATGATGAAGGGCGGCGAGGACCCCGCCGTCACGGCGCGCAAGAAGCTCATGCGCGGCATCGGCGCCGACATGAAGCGCTTGAGAACCGCGATGAAGCAGGGCAGCGGCTGGGTGGTCCAGGAGCAGGTGCGCCAGGCCGCGGGCGACATGTACAAGAAGGCTTCGAAGATCAAAAAGGCGTTCCAGAAGAACACCCTGGCGGGCAAGACGACTTCGACCACCGCCATCTGGAAGGACAAGGGGAAATTCAACCTCATCGCGGACGGCCTTGCCGCGAACGCCGCCGTCCTCGCGCAAATTCACTACAAGGGAGGGCCTGCGGCCATCAAGAAGGCGGTGGGCCTCATCGGCAGACAATGCGGCGCATGCCACAAGTCGTTCCGCAAGAAGAAGAAAAGATAGCGGCGCTCAAATAGATACAGGGAAGCCCCGGCGCGCGCCGCCGGGGTTTTCTTTTGCGTGAAAGAAGCGATGGTTTTCTCACCTGTCGGGGAGGACCTGCGTGTCCTCCCCCTGCCCTGAAAACCACCCTCCCTACCCCCCTTGTCGGGTCTGTTGAAAAACCTCCGAAGGCGCACGCTTTTGAATTTCACTCCCCCCTTGAGGGGGAGTCGGTGAGGCAAGGGCAAAGCCCGCAGGCGAACCGGTGGGGGGTATAAGCCGGAGTGGCTAGAAAGCGCATTTTACCCCCCACCGAATCGGCCTTCGCACAAACCGCTCGGCCTCTTCGACTCCC
>WTGD01000465.1 GCA_011523725.1 Nitrospinota bacterium | reverse complement strand
GATCGACCAGAAACCCGCCTTCCGGGTCGCGGCGGAGAGGAGCATTCGGCTGCTCAGGTGTTTTTTGTGAGGCGAGGTTTTCGGACAGGAATCCGGTAACGGGAGAGACGGCGCATAACCCCGCCGAGGCAGACACCGGAGTGAACCCGCACCACCCTTCTCTTCTAAATCGCACGCGGCAATGCGGATTGGGGCGGTGGATCTTCCCTCGTGGGCAGAAGGCGGATATTATCGCCTGATTCTTTCTCGGCGCAGGCGAGTTCAAAATGCGCCTGCAGGTTGAGCCAGAACGCGGGTTCGACACCGAACCAGTGGCCTAGACGCAGGGCCGTATCGCCGGTGATCGATCTCTTCCCGTTGATGATCTGACTCACCCGATTGGGAGGCACGTCGATCTGGCGCGCGAATTCGGTGGGCGAGACACCGAGTTCCACTAGTTCGTCCTTCAATACCTCGCCAGGGTGAACGGCTCGTTTGAGCACCTGCATCTCTCCTCTCATGAATGATAGTCCACGATCTCGACCCCTCTCGGTCCTGATTCTCCGTCCGGCCATTCGAAACAGACCCGCCACTGCCGGTTGATGCGGATGGAATACTGACCTTTCCTGTCTCCACTCAACGCTTCCAGCCTATTGCTTGGCAACGCCCTCAAAGTTTCGAGCGAAAGGGCCGCGTTCAGGATCGAGAGCCGCTTGGCGGCCTGTTGCTCGAAGCCTTGAAAGTCTTTTACGAAGCGGCCACTGGCAAATTGTTCTGTTTTCCTGTCCCGATAACCAAGGATCATGGAGACTCAGTATAGATGATTGACGCTGGACGTCAAGGGTACACAAAACGATGAATCGACTGATCCCCTACTTCTCACACTCCCCGCGCGCGATCTTGGTGGCGATGTGGGCCGGAAAGGCGGGGAAGATCTCGATAATTCTCTTCTCCTTCTCGTCGCGCACGACGACGGTGTGGGAATGCCTTCTCGACAGGAAAAACCCGGTGAGGCGGAAGCGACCGAAAGGCTGCCAGGTGAGGATAAAGGGATACGTGACGGATTTTTCCTTACTGAAGGGCCGCGTGATGAGGAATTCCCCTTCGCCGCCAATGGGGTAGGCCAGCTTCTTGAACTCGCCCTTTTTGCGTTCCACCAACCAGACGGCCAGATCCCGCCCCTTGGTCGGCAGCGTGATGCGCACTTTCTGCTCCACCTTGTAGCCGTTCAGGATGGTGTAGCTTACCCGGCAGTTGAACACGCTTTCCACGTTCGTCTCCGCTGCGGCGGAAACACAAGAGGCGAGCACTGCGATAACACAGGCGATGCGCTTCATGCGGAAACCTCAGTAATGGAAGAGTCGCATCCTGCGGCAGCGAACGGATCATATTATGAACGATTCGAGCGGTTAATTTCCAGCGGGGTATCAGAAGGAGTGAGGTCGAAACCCCTGCTCCGAAACCCAGATGTATTCAAACAAAAACCGCCCCAAGGTGGAGGCCCCGAGGCGGTTCATTGTTTAAAAAAGTTTATGCGTTCTGGCTCGGGTCCTGGGCATCGGGTTCCGGGTATTCATCCGGCCAGTGCTCCACCATCGTCTTGTAGTAGGTCTTGACCTTCCCGCCGTCGAGGTGAAGGGATTTCTTGATCTTGTCGACCTCTCGTTGTTCTTCGAGCGGGATGCCGAGCGAATCCATGTAGCGGTTGAAGAGGTTGAACAGCCCGCTCACCATCGTGAGTTCGACGATCTCGGCTTCGGAGAAATGTTTCTTCACCTCCTCGAACACGTCGTCTCTCGAGCGCGCGGTGTTGAGCGTCACGTGCTCCGCCCACAGGATGGCCGCCTTCTCGCGCGGGGTGAACAGATCCGATTCCATGTAGCCGTCGGTGCCGATGACTTCCACCTGCTCTTCGCTGATGCCAGCCGCTTGACCAAGCGACGTATTGTGCGCGTATCAGTAGGCGCACCCGTTGAGATGGCTCGTCTTGATGACCACCATCTCCTTGATCTTGGTCTTGAGCACGCTGCCCCCGCCCTCGCGCTGGAGGGTCGCCACGAAGGGCAGCATGGCCTTGGCGACGTGGGGGGTCTTGGCCAGCACCCGCATCGAATGCGGCACGCGGCCGAGCATGGCGGTGGTCGCCTCATAGAAGCGGGCCACGTCGGCATCCGCCTCCTCGGGCTGAATCATTTCTATTCTGGACATATCAGAACTCTCCTGTTTCACATGTCCCATGAAAGCATGGGCGCCTTGTTTATCATCGGCCAAAGCCGCAAGGCGGCAACAACCGAACACCATGAAATTTCAGGCATTATGCCCCATCCGCCGTCTCGCGGGCCAGCCACGCGCGGAATTCCGCGAGTGCGAGACCACGGTGGCTGATGCGGTTTTTGACCCCAAGCGGAAGCTCCGAGACGGCGCAGCCGTGATCCGGCAGATACATGAGGGGGTCGTAGCCGAAACCATCCTCCCCTTGCGGCGCGCGCAATATCCGCCCGTGCAACGCGCCCTCGAAAAAACCGAACCAGCCATCCGGCTTCGCATAGGCCAGCACGCACACATAGCGCGCGCCACGATCGGCTTCGGGCACCTCGCGCATCCTGTCCACCAAGAGCGCGTTTCGCCCCGAATCATCCAGCCCCTCGCCGCCAAAGCGCGCGGAGCGGACGCCCAGCTCACCGGGCAGCGCATACACCTCCACGCCGGAATCATCGGCGAGGGCGGGAAGGCCGCTCGCCTCACATGCGGCCCGCGCCTTGATGAGCGCGTTTTCCGCATAGGTGGAGCCGGTTTCCTCCACATCGAATTCAAAACCCGCTTCGGCGGGGAGCAGCAACTCGACTTCCACCCCCTCAAGGGCGGCGCGCACCTCTCGCGCCTTGCCTGGATTTCCGCTCGCAAGGACGATCTTCATTTCGCCCAGACGTATTTCGCCTGAATCTCAAGAAGTTCCCGGATTCCCTTCTCGGCCAGGGCAATCAATCGGTTGAGATCGCTTTTTCGAAACGGGGTCTGCTCGGCCGTTCCCTGAAGTTCCACGAAGCGGCCCCCGCCCGTCATCACGACGTTCATGTCCACCTCGGCGACCGAGTCTTCCGAATAGTCCAGATCCAACATGGGCGCCCCCTCGACCACGCCGACGCTCACGGCGGCCACCGCCTCGCGGACAGGCGATTCGTCGATACGCCCTTCTGCAAGCAGGGTATTTACTGCGCGCGCAAGCGCCACGTAGCCTCCCGTAATGGCAGCGCACCGCGTTCCGCCGTCGGCCTGAATGACGTCGCAATCGATGTATATCGTAAGCCCGTCGATCTTGGAGAGGTCGACGACCGAGCGCATCGAACGCCCGATGAGCCTTTGAATCTCCTGGCTGCGGCCCGCGCGCGCGCGGCCTCTGTCCACCCGCCAGGGAGAACTGCCCGGCAGCATGGCGTATTCGGCCGTCACCCATCCCTCGCCCGAATCGCGCTTGTGGGGCGGTACGCGTTCCTCCACCGAGGCGGCGCACAAGACCCTGGTGTCGCCCACGGAGATAAGGCAGCTTCCCGCGCAGGTTTTCACATAATCGGGCTCGACGCTGATTTTCCGGTTCTCATCGGGAAGCCTTCCGTCCGCGCGCACCTTATCCCCCATCATTTTTCTCGCCATGCTCTCTCCATATCGAAAACGAACCACCTTTCAAAAGGAGAGGATACTACGGGGATTCGACGCACAAATCCAGAGAGGAGGGTCACGCCGGTGCTCGGCCCGTTTCTATGCGGCGGGCGCGGTGTATTTCGTCTCGCGCAAGCCCACGGCGCGCCTCAGACTGCGGACGAAGTTCTGGGCCGCGAGATAGATGCACGGCACGAGAAAGAGCGTGAACAGGGTGGAAAGCGAGAGTCCGCTCAGCACGACCAACCCCAAGGGCTTGAGCATCTCCGAGCCCTTCCCCCAGCCGCTCGCAAGGGGTGTGAGCGCAATGATGGTCGTGAGCGTGGTCATGAGAATCGGGCGCAGCCTCGTCGATGCCCCCTCGATGATGGCTTCTCTTATCTCCATCCCGCGCTCTCTCAAGCGCTCGACGTAGTCGATCATGACGATGGAGTTGTTCACCACGATACCCACCAGGAGAATGACGCCGATGAGCACCGTCGAGCCGAAGGGCGTGCCGGTGAGATAAAGGCCACCAAGCGCGCCGGTGAGCGCCGGCGGCACCGCGAAGATGATGACGAGGGGGTTCACGAGAGAGTCGTATTGGACGGCAAGCACCGTGTAGACCAGGAAAATGGCGAGAAGCGCCAGGATGAAGAGTTCGCGGTTCGATTTCTTGAGATTTTCCTCATCCTCGCCCGGCAGGATGAAATAGCCCCTCGGCACGTTGACTTCCTTCAGGCGCGCGCGCACGTCCGCGCCCACGTCGCCCAGCGAGCGGCCCTGTATGTCGCCCGTTATCTGGATGAGGCGGTTCTGGTCCGTGCGGGGGATGACCGAACTACCCTGCCCGTAGCGAATTTGCGCCACATGGTGCAAGCGCGTGGAGCGTCCGTTCTGGTTCTGGGGAAACAGGGGCAGGTGCGCCAAATCCTGCTCGCTCTTGATCTCGGTATCCGAGAACTTGACCCGCACCGGTACGCGCGTATCCACCCGGTTGATAAACGTCGCGATGGAGCCATCGACCGCGGTGGCCACGGTGTCGCCCACGTCCTCGACGGAAAGGCCGAGTTCCGCCGCGCGCTCCCTGTTCACCTGGATGCGAAACTCGGGCCGGGGCCTATCCTCGGTCATCTGCACGTTGTGAAGCCCCTCCACCCCCTGGAGCTTCTCGACGACTTCTTCCGCGATGCGGTTGAGCGTGGGCAGATCCTCGCCACGAACGCCCAGAGAAAAACTCTTGTTGTGCCGGGTATTGGAGGTGCGAAGGCCCCGCACACGGCTCTTGAAGGCGTAAATCCGCGCATCGGGATACGTCATCCGCGCGAGCCGGGGCCTCAGTTTCCTGAGGTATCCGAACACACTCACGCCGTCTTTGAGCGTCACGTCGATTCTCCCCCTCGAGGCGGAGGGGGAGAAGTTGCGCCCGAAAAGACGCCCGCCCGCCGTGGCGAACACCTTATCCACGGAGGGGTCGCGCACGAGCATGTCGTGAATCTCGCGCGTCACCTGTTTGGTGTATTCGAGCGTTCCTCCCGGTGAGAAGCGGATGTCGACCGAGATGCGCCCGTCATCGACCTGGGGCAGGAGTTCGTTGCCCAGTTTGCCGACGAGCGTGTAGCTGCTCGCGCAGACGGCCAGGGCGAGGATGATGACGACCCAGCGGAGGGTCAGGACCGGCCTCAAGAGAAAACGGTACAGCCGGTTGGCGAGGCCGACGAACCAGATAAAAAGGCGGAAAAGCGGGAAGCGGCTGAAGCCGCTGCTCATCGGAATCTGCAGGAGCCTGGCCGATAGCATGGCCACGACCGTGAGGCCGACCACGAGGCTGCATATGAACGCCAGTGTGATGGTGAGTATCAACTCGCGGAACAGGAGCGCCACGTAGCCCGATACCAGCAGAAACGGCATCACCGCGGCCACGTTCGTGAGCGTGGAGGCCACCATCGCGCTTTCCACCTCGGCGGAGCCGCGTTCCGCCGCCTCCACGGGGTCGCCCCCTTCCGCCTGATGGCGCGATATGTTCTCGAGCATGACGATCGCGTTGTCCACGAGCATCCCCACGCCGAGCGCCACGCCACCCAGACTGAAAATGTTGAAGGTGAAACCCAGCGCCCACATCAGGAAAAACGTGAAGACCGAAGCGACCGGAATCGCCAGGCCGATGATCAGCGTGCGCCTGAGGCTCCCCAGGAAGCAGAGCACCACCAGTATCGCCAGCGTGCCGCCCACCAGGGCGGAGGAGAGGACGTTCCTGATCGAGGCGCGGATGAAGAAACTCTGATCCGAAATCGGGACGAGGGTGACGTCGGGCGGCACGATGCCGTAGCGGGTCAGGAAGGCGAGCTTATCGCGCAGACCATCCACGACCGAGACCGTGTTCGCGTCGGGCTGTTTCAAGGCCACCACCTTGACGCTCTCATCGCCGTTCAGCCAGACGAATATGCGCCGTTCCTTACCGGTATCCTGAACCTTGGCGAAATCGCGCAGATAGACCCGGCGACCGTCTTTGGTGGGAAAGATCAGGCGCGAAAGCTCACCCGCGCTCTTGAGCTTGCCCGCCGTTCGGCTCGAATACTCGCGGTGGGCCGTCTTCACCCGTCCGGCGGCCAGATCCATGTTCTCGGCGCGCATTCTTCTCAAGACGGCGGGCAGGTCGAGCCCCAGACCCTGCATCCTCGGCAGATCGACCAATACCTGCACTTCCTCGTCCTGGCCGCCGAACGCCTCCACCGAGGCGATGCCGGGAACGGTCATGAGCTGGGGGATGAGCACCTTCCGCGCCCAGGTCTGAAGCTGCGGCCCTTTGAGGGTCTTGGAAGACAGCGCGTATTCGATGATGGGCACCTGCGCCGGGTCTGACTTGAAGATTCGCGTGTTCTGGAGTTGATCCTGTATCTCCTGCGGCAGGTTTCTTCGGGCGACGTTGAATTTGGTGATGGCGTCCTGGAGCGCGAGGTCGATGTCGCGATTAAAATCGAAGAACATCCACAGGCGCGCGGCGCCCTCGCGGCTGATCGAGAAGATGCGCACCACCCCCTGCGTGGTCGCGAGTTCGCGCTCCACCACCTTGGTGACCTGCTCCTCGACCACCTTGGGGTCGGCCCCCTCGAAGTCGATGCCGATGAAAATCCGCGGATAGACGATCCTGGGCAGAAAATCGACCGGCAGCCGCGTGAGCGCGAAAAAGCCGAGCACCAGCGCGCACACCACGCCCATGATGGTTCCCACGGGCCTCCGTATGCAGCTTCGGCTCAGCATGGAGCCTCTCCTTTACGGCCCAACGACACGGATGGGCCGCCTGTCCCTTAATTGGCTGATGGCGCTCACCACCACCCGCTCGCCCACGCGAAGGCCATCGAGAATCTCGATGCGCCCGTCGATCATCTCGCCGAGGCGCACTTCGCGGCGCACCGACATGAAGTGCGGAGCGCGCCCCTCCGGGGGGCCGCGCCTCGCTCCGCGCCCGCTCGCCTCGGCCATCCCCCTGCGCGCCTCGCCTCTCACACCGGGACCGCCTCGTCCGGAGCCGCCCATCCCCGCTCGCCCCTGCAACCTTCTCACGACGAAGACCGCACCCGTCTTCGTGCGCAAATCCCCGTCCCAGATCACGGCGTGAACCGGGAGGTTGATCGCCTGTCTGCCCAGCAGGGGATCGAACTTCACCCGGGCGAGAAGGCCGGGCCTCAGAGAAGAATCGGGGTTTTGAACGTCCACTTCCACGATGAGCTGGCGTGAACTCGGGTCCACGCTCGGGAAAATCCGCGTCAGTTTCCCCGTGAACGTGCGGCCCCGGTAGGCGTCGAGCTCGACCCGCGCTCCCTGGCCTCTCTTGATGAGCGGCAGATCCAGTTCGCTTACCCGCACCCGTGCGCGCAGCGTGTCCGTCTGAGCGATGGTGAATAGATGCGCCCTGTTCACGGCGAGGTCGCCGGGCTCGATTCTTCTCTCGGTGACGACGCCCGATATCGGCGATCGGACGTTGAAGTACTCCACCTCCACCTTGAGACGGTTCACCTGCTGGAGTCGCTTGCGCACCTCCGCCTGAGCCATCGCCAGATCTTCTGCGCGCGCGCCGATTTTCACGAGCTTGAGCCTCTCCTGCGCGGCGCTCACGCGGGCGGCGTCTTCGGCGAGGCGCGCTCTGCGCTCCGCCACGTCCGCCCGCGCGCGATTCGCCTCGGTCGTCACCTTGCGCCACTCCTGCGCGCTGATGACGCCCGTCTTGTGCAAAGCGCTCAAAGAGCGCGCGTTCGCCTCTGCTTCCTCCTGCCTGGCAAGGGTGGAGGTGATTTCCGCCTCGCTGCGCTTGCGCGTCGCCTCCGCCTGGGTGACGGCGGCCGCTGCAGCGGCGATTTCCTCGGGTCTGCTTCCGGATTTCAGTTTCGCAAGGTTCGCCCGCGCGGCGGCGAGTTCGCTCCCGGCCAGCTTCAAGTCGATTCGTTTGATGGTGGAATCAAGGCGCGCAAGAATTTGCCCCTTCATGACGCGCGCCCCCTCCCGCACCAGGACTTCCTCCGCCTGACCCTCGGCGCGGGACATGAGCTTCACCTCGCTTCGGGCCAGAAGGGTACCCGTGGCCGCCACGCGCCTGCCCAGGCGGCCCACGACTACTTTCTGCACCTGAACCGTGACGATGCGGTTTCTCCGCCCCCTGGGACGACCCGCTTCGACGATGGCGAACTCGCCCGCAACCATTACGAGCGCGAGGCCGAGGGCTGCGGCTGTTGTTCTGCTCATCTATCCCGCGCTCCTCCGAAAGAGAACGCCGAGAGCGATTAAATCGCCCGATGTATCCTGTGCGGCGGTGCCCGCAATTTTATCATAAAGTCATGGAAATCAACCTTTGGACGCAAGGAAGTTCCAAGAAAATGACGTATGAAAACGGCGCGTTGTCGGCATGAACAACCGTTGTTTCTCAAGAAGACGCCAGCCATTCATCTCCCGGCATGATGCGTAGCATGAATTCATCGAACATGGGCACGGTGAAAGCCGTATCGCCGTGACTCGGACTCCAAATCATGCCTTTGTTGATCAGTTGACTGCGAATGGGCGCCAGAGCGGTGACCGGGCGGTTCATTTTTCCGGCGACCTCCCCCGAACGATGTGGTCCCGCACCGAGATCGGCCATCGCTCGCAGATATCTTTTTTCTGTGGGGGACAGTCTGTCGAACCTGACCAGAAAGAAACTCTGATCTAGATCGGCGATGACCTGTCTGGTTGCGATTTCCACATCGGAAATCGTGATGGGAGAACTCTCTGCGACATCCCACACGTGCTTGCCCCATTCCTGAAGAAAATAGGGATAGCATCGAGTCTTGGAGACGATTTCATCAAGAGCGTAAGGTTCTATCTCCACACCCTCTTCTCTGGCGGGCTTTTCAATCGCGAGTCTGGCGTCCTCAGGAGACAATGGCCCGATTTCGGAAAAATCAAAAAGTCGTTCAGCGTAGGATTTCGCCTTTCCCATGCGGCCTCTCACCTGGGGCAGCCCCGCCCCCAGCATGGTCACGGGAAGCTGCCGTTGGGATACCCGGTGCAACGCCATGATCAAGGCCTCCAATTGGTCTTCGGGTACGTACTGGAGCTCATCGAAGAAAAACACCACGCAGGTCGCATCCGCCCGGGCGGCGGCCCCAATGGCCTCGAACAATTCCTGCAAGTCGCTTTCGAGGTTTCCATTGTCCGCCAGACCGGGTTCGGGGCTGACGTCCAAACCCACTTCTATGTCCCGATAGGTGACTTTCAGAGCTTTCACGAATCCCGCGAGCCCTCTCAAGGCTCTTTGCGCCAGTTCTTTCGCCGCACGCCTGCGCGAGAGTTTCAGCAAAGCCGTATACAATCGAGGCGCCAAAATAGAGGGCAACGATTGGTTTTCGGGCGCTTCTATCGATAGAACGTAGATGCCGCTCGCCTCGGCTTGCTCCCGAATGAGGTTCAAAAGCACGGTCTTGCCGACCCCACGCAACCCGACCAACATGAAGCTCTTGGTCGAGCGTCCAATTCTGGTCCGCTCCAGGGCGATTCGCGCGGATTCACGAATCGCATGCCGGCCGGCCAACTCCGGCGGCTGAGTGCCCGCTCCAGGCGCATATGGGTTTCGTACCGGATCCATGGTGGAATGAGTTTATATCAAAATTAGAGACTTTACAATTTCTTTATAAGATAACTAATTTCATTATAAATCAAGTAATCCCCTTACCGGGGCGCTGATGTTCACGGGCGAACACTCTTCCTTGACCACCACGGCCATGTGAGTTGCTCATTGATTTCGGCAAAGGCGTTTCACAAAGTTAGAAAGATTATAGATTTTATATAAGCCAGCTAATTTCATTATAATTGAGAATTACCGCCACCCGGGAGTGCGCCTTCCGGAGTTAATCCCGTT
The DNA here is from genome assembly GCA_011523725.1 of Nitrospinota bacterium. Classification (GTDB taxonomy): domain Bacteria; phylum UBA8248; class UBA8248; order UBA8248; family UBA8248; genus Bin107. Next base: position 110 of record WTGD01000465.1, on the reverse strand, counting down.
CCGATCCATTCCGAGTGAATATAAGTCTCGAATCGGCTTCCAGGAGGAATTTATAGGAAAATTAGGAAGTTTATGATTTATTTATAAAATAGCTAATTTCAATATAAACC
>WTGD01000218.1 GCA_011523725.1 Nitrospinota bacterium | reverse complement strand
GTTCAAGAGCGGCCTGATGGGCGTCATCTCGGGCAGCTATCTGGCGCCGTTGCACTTCGCCTTCGACATTCAGGGCACCGAAGCCAACCTGAGCCTTTCCACGACGGAAAACCCGACCCTCAAGCGCCCCATCGACCTGATGGGAGGTCTCGAAACCGAAACCGTGGAACTCGACCACGACCTGGTGGAAGGAAGGCTACTCGCCAACCGCGAGCAGTTCGACGACCTCGTCGGCGCGATTCGAGAGGACAGGGACCCCGAAGTCACCGGTCGCCACGGGGTGCGGGCGCTCGCCATCATGCGGGCGATCTTGAAGAGCAACGCCGAGAGACGGATTGTGACGATTGAGGAGATTCTGGAAACCGACTAGGGCGGCAACCCGGTCTCTCGCCACGGGCGCTCGATTCGCGTATAATCCTCACTCGTTAGCCCATCGCATATCTGCGACCTGTTCCGCCCGGACTCGTCTCGGAAACGGTTTCCCATGGGCAGACGCCGCGATACGCCGGACTTCACCCGCTCCAACAAAATCCCGGCCCTCGAATACCACCCCGCACCCGGGGAGCGCGAGCTCACCGGCAGGCTCATCGCATCCACGAGCGCGCGTGAGCGCGAAGCGCTCGGCCAAGAACTGCTCGACAACATCTGCCGCAATCTCAAAATCCCCCGCGCGCGCCTGCGCGTGTTTGAAGAGCGCCAACCCCATAAGCTGCGCGGCGGAAAACTCGCCTACAAGCTCTACGGCGTCTATCGCTGCGACAGCGCGGTGATCGAAATCGCCAACCTCACGTCCATTCGCAAACAAGTCGTCGCAGGCAAGACGTTTCTGGACACCCTCATCCACGAACTCATGCACCACATCGACAGAAAACTGCTCCGAATCCCCTCCACGCCCCACAGCCCCGGCTTTTACGCGCGCATCGAGGATCTCAAAACCAAACTCATGCGCACGAGGGGCGGAGAGCGGGCATCCCCGCAAGAGGCAGCCTGGCAAAGGCCAAAAAACCTGACGGCGGCGCTCGAAACGGCGGTCACAGACGTCCGGTCGAGAAACGATCACCAGAACCGGCAACAACCGAATGAGGCGGTCTCTGGTGGGAGCCGAGACGAAGCGAGAAACCCGAGGTGGGCCCCTCCGGGTGAATCTGAACACCTCGCCCAGGCTCCACCAGAAGAAACCGGCGCAAAGAAACCCCGGAAGAAACCGCCGTGCACCCAAGGAGAAGAAAGAATTTCTACGAATCATCCCCAAAAAGACGCCTCGGCGGAGAAAGAGCCGCAACTATCGTTCGATTTTTAACTTCTATAATCTGCTTTAGATAAACGACATTAGAAATTGAAATATAAAGTGAAAAAAATTCAAGAAACTCGCCCTCCAGGAACCGTCTTTCGCTCCCGTGTTCGAGCGGTTGTTTTTCATCCGGCGATTGGGTAAACAAGGGAACTGGGCATACGCCATCATACATTTCAGCGCACATTACAGAGGAGTTTCCTTATATGAGGCCGGCAAACGATTCCGTCCCCAAACCCTGGGGGCCGCTGGCGGGTTTTTGGTCCTGGCAGTACCTGAATCTGTGGAAGACCGTCAAACTCGTCACGAGCAAACGGGTCAAGAGTTTTTACGAGAAATTTCCGAACGTTCTTCCCCCCGGCGCCGCTTTCCCTGACTTCGAACTCAAGGACATTCACGGGAACACCCACCGCATGGCGGATTATCTGGGCAAGAAATACGTGGTGATCACCACGGGCGCCATCACGTGACCGCCCTACAGGCGGCAGGTGCCGTTTTATGAGGAGTTGCAGGAGAAATACGCGGAGCGCGACGTGGCCGTATTCAATCTCTACGTGAGGGAGCCTCACGCGGGCGAACGCGGATTCCCCGAGATCAGAAACCATGAATCCTACGAGCACAAGCGGAGCTATGCCCAGAAGCTGGCCGAGATCAAGAGCATGGAGACGAACATTCTGGTCGACGAGATGGACCAGAAGGTACACGCCATGCTCGGAGACCTACCGAACACTATCTGGCTCATCGGCAAGGACGGGAAGGTCGCCTACAAGTGCACCTGGTCCAACGCGGAGCACGTGGATGAATATCTGGCCAAGATGGTGAACGAGGATCCGAAGTTCAAGGGGATGCCCAAAGTGGAGCACACCATCTTCACCGCTCGCGCCGGCACGGCTATCTAACGAAATTCGTCTTTGAGAAGCGCCCCCGTTTTCGAGGGGCGTTTTCGTTTCCGCAGCGAACGGAGGAAACCCGGCATGGATGCGCCGACAATCATCAGGGAGCGCCTCGAAGCCTACGGCATGCGGCTCAGAGAGGTCATGGAAGACGTCACCGATGCGGACCTCATGCTTCAACCCGGCCCGAACGACAACCCCATGGGCTGGCTCGTCTGGCACATGACGCGCTTTGAGGACAAGACGTTTTCGTTCCTCGGCGGAACCCCGGAACTCTGGATGGAAGGGAAATGGCACGAACGGTTCGGCATGGAGCCCGATCCCGAATGCACCGGCGTGGGCTTCACGCTCGAACAGGTGCTGGCTCTCAAAGCCGGCAAGGACGCCCTGATGGGTTATTTCGAAGCGGTGCGCGAGAAAACGCTCCCCTGCCTTTCTGGATTGAGCGCGGCGGACCTCGACAGGGAAGAAATCGATTTCTACACCAAGAAGCCCATCAAGCTCGGCCTGGTGCTGGGAAGATTTCTCGGCGACCACCTCTCGCACGTGGGACAAATCTGTTACCTGAGGGGCCATATCGCGGGCTGGGGGCGATACCCCGCATAGTTCGCTAGTCGAGTTCTCCCAATGTCCTGAGCGCGCGCCTCACGTCCTCTTCGGGCGTCTCGTCGGGAATCCGGAAGAGCGGCTGCGTGACGCCCATCTCCCGAATAGCGGCGAGCATCTCGTTGCACCTGGATTTGGGGCCGCAGATGGCGAGGTCGTCCACCAACTTATCGGATAGCGCCTCTCCCGCCGCCCTGCGGCCTCCCTTCCGCCAGGCCGCGCGGATGTTGTCGGCATCCTCTCCATAACCCCAGCGTTTGAGCTGGGCCTGGTAGTAATCGCCCATCGCGGCGATGTAGAAGCCGAGTTCAGGCTTCACGAGTGCGCGCGCGCGATCCAGATCGTCAAAGGGCGCCGTGTAGACGAAGGGCGCCACGTCGAGCTCCGAGACTGCCCTGCCCGCCGATTCAGCACCCTCTGCCAGGAATTTGAGCGCATCCTTCGTCCTCGAAAAGGGTATACAGAAGGGAATCCAGCCGTCTGCGATCTCCCCGGTCAGCCTCGTATAGTTCGGGCCGTTCGAGCCCAGGTAGATGGGCAGACGCTCCTGCACCGGCTTTCGCCTGAGTTTGAAGCCGCTCAGCTGGTAGATTTCACCCTTCAGTTCCACGCGCTCGCCCCGGAACGCCTGGCGCAGGGCTTCGACCATCTCACGAGACCTCTTGAGAGGACTGCCGAAAGGAGTCCCGTGCCAGTTCTCGATCACCGCTTTGCCGCTCGATCCGATTCCAAGACGAAAGCGGCCGTTGCTCAACACGTCGAGCTCCGCCGCCGTCTGCGCCATGAGGCCGGGCGTTCTGCCGTAGATGTTGAACACCGCGGCCCCCAGCTTGATCTTGTCCACCGCCTGCGCCGCCATGGCGATGAGGATGCCGCCGTCGCGCACCCAGGTTTCGGGAAACCAGAGCGAATCGATGCCGGAATCCTCGCACCACCGGGCGAATCGCGGTACGTCGCGCGCGTCGATGGTCTCCTGATGCCACAATACGACCCCTTTTTGCGTCATGAGCAGACTCCCCTCCAACTGCAAGTCCTCGCTTTCTGCGCTTGACAGACGCGAGCATCTTCCCTATAAACACTCACCGTGAGAATAATCAAACGTTTAGCGAGCATCATAAGCTCCAAAAGCAAAGCAGAAGCCCCTGATAGCCAGTCTAGTCCCGAGGTTCAGGAATCCGCTTCCATTTCAACCGCAGAGCACGCCGCGCGGAGAGACCCGCCTTCCGCCTCGACGCCCCTGAACGGCGAATACCCGCAGGAAAAAGCCGACCCGGGAGAGACGAAGTCCGCGAAACCGCGCCGTCGGCGCAGGCGTTCGCGCGCAAGACAAAATAATGGAGAAGACTTGCATAAGCAAAACGCAACGAAGATAGAATCGAAAAACGGAACGAGCGACGGGCAGCCATCCAAAAACAAAAGGAAAAGAAGGCGCCGCAAGAAAAAACCCGCAACAGTTGGAGTGCAGGCCGCGCCGCCATCCCCCCAGAAAAGAACAGACGCACCCTATAACGGCATCACCTATCAAAAAGACCCCGCCGAGTTCGGCGTGGGCGATTTCGACGTCGCGGACGCACCCGAAGGTTTTCGGGAACTCGGCTTCGGGGCAGAGTTGCTCCGCGGGATTCACGGCCTCGGGTTCGGCGCCCCCACCCCCATCCAGCGGGAGGCGATCCCCCTCGCGCGCGAGGGACGCGACATCATCGGCTGCGCCCAAACGGGCACGGGGAAAACGGCCTCGTTCGCCCTGCCGGTGCTGGAGTGCCTGCAAGGCGGCTCTGGTACGCGGTGCCTCGTCCTAACGCCCACGCGGGAGTTGGCCATCCAGGTGTCGGAGCAATTCCACCGGCTGGGGAAACACCTCGAAACCTCGTGCGCCGTCATCTACGGCGGCGTGGATTACGAACCCCAGTTCCAGGCCTTTCAGGATAAAGTGGACATCGTCGTCGCCACGCCAGGCAGGCTGCTCGATCACCTGAACCGCAAATCCGTTCATTTCCGGAAACTGGAGATACTCATCATCGACGAGGCCGACCGCATGCTGGACATGGGCTTCGCCGAGGAGATCACCGAGATCCTCAAGCGCCTCCCCGAAAAGCGGCAAACCATGCTCTTCTCCGCCACCATGCCCGAGAAAATTCAGGACCTGGCAAATCGCGCGGTGAGCGATCCGGTGCAAATCAACATCTCGCCGCCCTCGACGCCGGCGGAGGGCATCCACCACGGCGTCTACCCCATCAGCATGGCGAACAAGCCGCGCGGCGTGCTGGGCATCATCGACAAATACAATCCCACCAGCGTCCTCATCTTCACGAGAACCAAGTCCGGCGCCGATATACTGTGCAATTTCCTGGAGAACGAGAAAATTTCCGTCGCCAAGATTCACTCCGACAGAAGCCAGCGCCAGAGGGAGCGCGCGTTGGCGGGCTTTCGCCAGGGCAAGCACCGCATTCTCGTGGCGACGGACATCGTTTCGCGCGGAATCGACGTGACGGGCATCTCCCACGTCATCAATTACGACGTGCCCGAATACCCCGAGGATTACGTGCACCGCGCAGGCAGAACGGCGCGCGCCGGCAGCATCGGCTACGCCATGACGCTCATGTCGCCCGGTGAAATCACGCCCGTCAAGAACATCGAGCGCTTCATCGGCAAGGCGCTGCCCAGGGTCGGCATCCAAGGTTTCGCGGACGACGTCCACCAGCAAAACCTCGAGAACGAACCTAAGCCCCTGCTCGATCAGCCCACCGTCGCGCGCTACGAGCGGCTTCGCAAAATGCCCCGCCGCACCGGCCTCTCGCTCCGGTAGTTCGAAGCCTCCGCACAGCGAAAGTTACACGAAACGGCAAAACCGCGGGCGATCATCATGTTTAAGTTTTGGGAAAGTTTTTTGACCCTTTAAGTAATTGATATAAAAATACTTACAAACATAAACTCCCATCTGTCGATAAAAAATACCCCTCTGCGCCATGTTCTCTATTGACCTCTCCGTGCGGCTACGATAGATTGGTATTTCTCTTTAGAAAAACAGTTGGACTACCAATTATTTATTAAGGCCCGTCATTGAAAGTGGGAGGACCCAATGCAGAGATCCGATCTGGTAGAAAAAATCGCCGGGGACGCCGGCATCTCGAAAGCCGCCGCAGACCGGGCGCTGAAATCCCTGCTTGATTCCGTGACGCAAGCCCTGAAAAATGGGGATCGCGTCTCCCTGGTCGGATTCGGGACTTTTTCCGTTTCCAAGCGGGCCGCACGTACGGGACGCAACCCGCAAACGGGCGAGACAATCTCGATCAAGGCGAGCAAGGCGCCCAAGTTCTCCGCAGGCAAGAGCCTCAAGGACGCGGTGAACAAATAAACGCCGGCTTTCGAAGGCGCCTGATTCGGGAAACGACGCAAGGGTAAAATCCCCGGCGCGGGAGGTAGAATCTCCCGCGCCGGGGATTTTTATTTTCGTAAATGTTTCATGGGGAGCACTTGCGCATCTGATCGCTGCTTCAGAGTGCGCCAGAAAGGCGAGAAAGCAGTATCATTCTCGTATCGTTTGCAGTGACAGCCCCTCCTCGGGGCTGTCCCACAGGCCCCGTCCCGTCCTGACAAGGGACAACTACGGGGGCAGGACAACTCCGAGAAGGGGTTGTCCCTGCGGAAACCCTGCAATCAAATGAAAACTCACAAAAAACCCTTGAGCTTCGAGAGAAAGCGCTCATTCTCTTCAGGGAGCCCGACGGTGACGCGAATCCATTCGGGATGCCCGAAGGCGCTGCCGGGACGAACGATGACGCCCTCGCGCATCAGGGCGTCGGTCGCCGCGTCTCCATCGCCCACGCGCACGAAGATGAAGTTGGCCTGGCTTTCGACGAATTCGATCCCCATCCCGCCGAACGCCGCATAGAGCGCCTCTCTCCCCTCCCGCACCAAAGCGACGGCGCGTTCCTTGTAGTCATCGTCCTCGAGCGCTGCCAGAGCCGCCGCCTGCGCGAGCTGGTTCACGTTGAATGGTTCGCGAACGCGGTTCATGTACCCGACGACGTCCTCTCGGCTCACGGCGAATCCCACGCGCAGGCCGGCCAGACCGTATATTTTCGAGAACGAGCGCAGGACGACGAGCGGGAAGCGCTCGATGAGGGAAACGCTGTCGGGATACGCCGGATCGTCCGCGAAATCGCCATAGGCTTCATCCAGAAGCACCAGGAGGCCTTCGGGCAGTTTTTCGAGAAAAGAGACGAGTTCGCCCTCCGCCAGAATCCCGCCCGTGGGATTGTTCGGAGAGCAGAGGAATACGATTTTCGTGCGCCCGGAAATCCGGGTGAAAACGTCGTCCAAATCGATTCGCATCTCGCGCAGGGGCGAGAATACGACCTTGGCGCCCATCACCCGGCTCACGTGCGCATAGGGGCTGAAGGTGGGCCGGGGAATGACTACCTCGTCGCCTTCGTCCAGAAACGTCCTGCTCAGGACGGAGAGAACGTCGTCTCCCCCGTTTCCCATGAATACGCAGGCCGGGGAGACGCCCAGTTTTTGCGCCAGACGCGCCGCCAGCGCTTTCGCCCCGCCGTCGGGGTAGCGGTGCAGGCCGTCGAGCGCGCCGCGAATCGCATCTATGGCGCCGGGCGTGGGGCCGAGCGCATTCTCGTTGCTGGCGAGCTTGACGACCTCGCTCAGCCCGTACTCGGCGGCCACCTCCTCGATGGAGCGCCCCGGAACATAGGCCTTCAGCGAGGAGACGCCCCTTCTCAGCAGCTCTTCCACGTTCACAGTCTTGCACCTCTCTTGATTATCCCCGTCTCCAACCTCCCCGAACGGCGAACATATAGACCATTCAGTGCGATTTGACCACACCCGGAAATCAAGGGCGGCTTGCGGCCTCTCCCCGCCCGGGAACCGGATATCGTCATACGCCATGAAGCCCGGAATGTCGATGCGTTGCCCTTGGTGAACGAGACGGGCTAGAATATGCCAAACCAGCCGTCGAACGGAGACTCATCTTGAGCGATACGAAGCCGGACGCGAAACTGAAAAGGCTCGAACGAACCCTCGAAGAGATGGGGAGCGTTCTGGTCGCGTTCTCGGCAGGCGTGGACAGCACCTTTCTGGCCAAAGTGGCTCACGATGTCTTGGGCGCGGGCGCGCTCGCCGTCACAGGCCGATCCGTCACCCTGGCCGCATCCGAACTCAAGGAATCGAGCATACTCGCAGCGCAAATCGGGATACGCCACCTCATCGTCGACACCGACGAAATAGCGGATGAATCGTTCGGGAACAACCCGCCGAACCGCTGTTATTTCTGCAAGAACGAACTCTATTCCGTCCTGAGCCGCGTGGCGGCGGAAGAGGAGACGGCCGTCATCGTCGACGGCTCGAACGCCGACGACGTGGGCGACCACCGCCCGGGCATGCAGGCGGCGCGTGAGCTGGGCGTGCGAAGCCCGCTCATGGAAGTGGGCATGACGAAAGAGGACATCCGCACCCTCTCGCAATCGTTCGGCCTCCCCACCTGGGAGAAGCCGGCGCAAGCGTGCCTCTCGAGCCGGTTCCCCTACGGCGACCGCATCACGCCCGAGAAAATCGCCCAGGTCGAGAAGGCGGAAAGCGGCTTGCGGGAGTTGGGCTTTAGGCAATTGCGGGTGCGCCATCACGGCGACGTCGCCAGAATCGAGGTGCCCAGAGCCGACATCGCCCGGCTGGTCGATGGGGAGATTTCCAAGAAAGTGATCGCCCGGATGAAAGAGGCCGGCTTCACCTACGTGACCATCGATCTCGAAGGATTCCGCTCGGGGAGCATGAACGAAGTGCTCAAGACCGAACGCGGCTCCGACCTCCTTATCCTCTCGTGAACCCGAACCTCATCCTTGAACTGCTGGAGCAGGTGAAAGGGGGCCGTCTCACGCCTGATGACGCCGTCGCGCGTCTTCGGGACCTGCCCTTCGAGGACCTGGGCCACACGCGGGTGGATCACCACCGCGCGCTCAGAAACGGTTTTGCCGAGGTCGTATTCGGCGCGGGAAAAACCAGAGAACAGGTCGTCGAAATCGCAAAGAGCCTCATGGCGAGAAACCAGACGGTCATGGTCACCCACGCAGGCGCGGAGCAGGCCGAAGCCCTGCTCGAACTCTCTCCCCGCGCGAACCACCACGAAGCCGCGCGCATCGTCGAAATTCCGTGCCAGAACCCGCCCGCTCCGGTCGGATCCATCGCGGTCGTCTGCGCGGGAACTTCCGACATGCCCGTCGCCGAGGAGGCGGCGGTGACCGCGCGGATTCTGGGCTCCAGGGTAACGCGCGTCTACGACGTGGGCGTGGCGGGCCTGCACCGCCTCCTGGCGGAAGTGGAGACCCTGCGCGAGTCGAACGCCATCATCACCGTGGCGGGCATGGAGGGCGCCCTGCCCTCGGTGGTCGCGGGTCTGGTGGCATGCCCCGTCATCGCGGTGCCCACCTCGGTGGGCTACGGCGCGAACCTGGGGGGGCTTACGGCGCTGTTCGCCATGCTGAACTCATGCGCTTCGGGCCTGAGCGTGGTGAACATCGACAACGGCTTCGGCGCGGCCTGCCAGGCGCACCTCATCAACCGGCAAACGGCTGCCCCGTGAAGACGATCTATTTCGACTGCTTCGCGGGCGCTGCCGGGGATATGCTCGTGGGCGCCCTGCTGGATCTGGGGCTGGACTTCACGGCCCTAGAAGGGGAGTTGGCGAAGCTGGAGGTCGGAGGCTACGATCTCTCTAGCGATAGTGTTCTAAAACAAGGAGTTACGTCGATCAAGTTCAGGGTCAACATTACCCGGGAATCGCATCATCATCATCACGGAGAGGGGCATCATCACGGCGCGCACCATCACGGCCGCTCCTACAGCCAGATTCGGGAAATCCTCAAAAAAGCGCCGATTCCCGAAACGCCCAAGAACCGCGCCATCCAGGCCTTTCACCGCCTGGGCGTCGTGGAAGCGGGCATCCACGGGGTCTCGCTAGACGAAATCCATTTCCACGAGGTCGGCGCGGTGGATTCGATCGTCGACGTCACGGGCTATTTTCTGGGACTCCACTTGCTGGGCGTCGAGCGGGTCGCGGCTTCTCCCCTGCCGGTGGGGAGCGGGTTCGTGCAGTGCGCGCACGGCCGGATGCCGGTTCCCGCACCTGCGACCGCCAAATTGCTCGAAGGCGTGCCCGTGGCCGAGAGCAGCTTCGAAGGCGAGGTTCTGACTCCCACGGGGGCCCTGTTGCTCTCAGAGAGCGCGGAATTCTTTGGCCCCATGCCCGAAATGACGATCACGCGGGTGGGTTACGGCGCGGGCGATAAGGATCAGCCGGACACCCCCAACGTGGTCCGCGCATTTC
>WTGD01000156.1 GCA_011523725.1 Nitrospinota bacterium | reverse complement strand
GTAATCCCAGGCCAGTGGACCGAAAAGAGCGTCGGACAAAGGGCCGAGGGCGGAAGACGGGAGCGCCAGCCCCACGGGAGCGGGAATCCCGCCGGGAAATCCCCTGAACACGGCGGAAAGCGCCACTCCCGCCGCCACCGCCACGAGACCTCCCGGCACACCGAAGGGAAATCGGAATCCGCCGAAATAATGGAGCAGGATAATTCCCAGAGGCACCATGGAGAGAAGCGGATTCTCCCAGATTCTGAAAGCGAAATCCATGGAGATGAACGTGAGCGCGATGCCTCCCAGCGCCGAGAGCAGAGCGGCTCTGGGCGCGACTCGCCTGATCCGATCGCCCACCACAGAGCCGACGGTCTCAATGACCCCGCTCACGAAACAGGCCGCCAGGCCCGCCTTCCAGGCCGCCTCGGCGCTCCCGGTCTTGAGCTTCACGGGCAGCATGACGAAGAAGATGAACGCGAAAAGCGTCACCGTGTTCAAGCCGTAGGGCATGGCGGTCACGTCGTCGCGACCCTCGCGCGCGGCCAGGCGCCGCGCCTGCCAGGCGTAGAAAAGGTTGCCGCCCAGAAGGCTCAGGGCCGCGGCGGGCAACACGCGCCCGAAAACGAGGGACTCGGGAAAACCCAGTAGTCCCGTAAGGAAACTCACGATGAGCAGAAGATTGATGAGGTTGTCCATCCACAGGCCGAAGAAGCCATCGACATCACCCTTCACGAGCCATTTAGACATCGAAGTCCCCTCGTTAGAAGTCGAATCGAGCGCGCCGCAACTCCGGGATAGTAAAGCACGCAGACTTATTCGCCAAAGCACGCGCGGCGGTTTTTCTCATCGAGATCGTTTTGATATGCTCCATCCATATACAAAAATCTCTTTCATGTTCACTCGGGAGAAAAACGATGGAAGCTGTCAAAGTCTATACGCGGCACGGGTGATACACCTGCGCCCTTACGAGAGAGTTTCTCTCGTCCAGTGGTTTGGAAGTCGTCAACCGAGACTGCACGAACGACGCCGAGGCGCAGGCGGAGCTCAAAGCGCTGGGCATCAAGTCCCTGCCCGTCGCCGTACGCGGTGAGAACGTGGTGGTGGGCTACGACGTGGATGCCCTTCGCGAGGCCTTCGGCATCGAACAGGAAGGCGCAGGCCCCCTTTCGTCCGAGAAGTTGCTCCATTACTTCGAGATGGTCTTCGACGCGCTGCGCCGCGTGATACGCCAGATACCGCAGGAGACGCTCGAGTGGGTATCCCCCGGCAGGCCCCGCACGCTGCGCCAGCTCACCTGGCACAGTTTCGAGCGTCCAGACCTCGTGATGCAGGCCCACGCGACGGGCGAGTACACCGAGGAGATGGTGCGGCGCTATGAGACGATGGCGAACGATTATCATACCACCGAAGACATCTGCGCCTACGGGGATGAAATACAGGCCAGGCTCACCGATTTTCTCACGGACGGCGGCGAGGCGCTCGCCCAAAAAGTGTCGAGCTACATGGGGCCCATTACCGTGCATGAGTTGATGATCCTCTCACTCGGGCACGCATTTCAACACCTGAGGCAAACCTACCACTATTTCGAGATGCTGGAGATTGTGCCGGAAAAACCGCTACAACCCGAGGACTACGAAGAAGTGCCCGTGCCCAAGGATCTCTTTTAGTCCTATCTTATCAGCTTGAAGGAGTCGCCTGATGCCCTCGAAAGACACATTCCCCTTCCGCGCGAACCGCGCCCGCATGAAGCGCGAGTTCAACGCCCAGGCGAAGATCGGCAAATACGGAAAAACGGGCCTCGATCGCGTGGCATTCACGCCTGTCTACAACGAGGTGCGAGACCTCGTAGAGGGTTGGATGAAGAACGCAGGCTTAAAGACGCGCGTGGATGCCGTGGGGAATCTCTACGGCAGAAAAGAGGGGCGCGTGCGCGGACTCCCCGCAGTCATGGCGGGCTCTCACCTCGATTCGCAAAGCCCGGGCGGACGGTTTGACGGCCCTGCGGGCGTTCTCACAGCCCTGGAGGCTGTCCGGCGCATCGGCGAGGCGGGGCTCGTCCACGATCACCCCATCGAGGTGGTGGCCTTCGTGGGAGAGGAATCCGCCTGCGGGATGACGGTGTTCGGCAGCAGCGTGGCCACGGGCGTCATAGGCGTGAAGGAGTTGAAGAACACGGTGCATCCGCCCACGGGAAAATCGCTGTATGAGGCCATCGAGGCGGTGGGCGGAAGCCCCGCGCGCACGCGTTCGTGCCGCATTCAGGAGGGATCGCTTAAGGCTTTCCTAGAACTTCACATCGAACAGGGACCCGTTCTCGAAGCGGCCGAGGTGCCCATCGGGGTCGTGGACAGGGTGGTGGGATACACGAGAGGTGAAGTTCACTTCACGGGCGTAACGGCGCATTCGGGCGGACAGCCCATGCCCTACCGAAAGGACGCCGGCATCGCGGCGGCGGACTTCATGGTGCGCATGGAGAGCGCCGTGAACCGCGCGCCAGAGTCCCAGCGCGTCACGATCACCTTCGGCGAGATGGAGGCGCATCCGGGATGGGTGTCCATCGTGCCCGGTGGCGCGAGGCTTTCCTTCGATCTCAGAAGCAAAAGCCAGGCTGTGATGGAGCGCACCCTCGCGCGTATGGAAAAAACCCTCGTCGCCATCGAGAAAGAGCGAGGCGTGCAGGGCCGCCTCTCCGACGTGAAGAAGCTGGCCGTCTGCCCCGCCTCGGGCAACATTCAAAAAGCGCTCCGACGCGCCTCTAAAGAGACGGGCCACGCCGCCCTCACGCTGCCCAGCGGCGGGGTGCACGACGCCTGCCGCATGGCGGCGATTTGCCCGATGGGCATGGTGTTCATCCCCTCGGTGGGAGGTCTCTCGCATACGCCGGAGGAATTCACGCATTTTGACGACATGGTGAAGGGCGCGGAAATCCTCGCCTCCGCCATCGCGCACCTGTGTAAAGAGAAAGTGAAGGCTTAAACAACAAGCCGACAAACTATGCTCTATAGCTACCAGTTCTCATGTGGGTGGTGCGCTTGTCCCTGCACATCGACAAATCTCCTATTCATCAACCGGACGTTCTACTCCGTCCGCTCTTTCGCCCCGAAATCCCTCCATTATTATGAAGTTATTGTAAAGCAAGGCGTATTATGATAAATTCCGCTTCCTCAAAATAAGTAGGTGTGATTGTTTTGCCGCAGACTCGTTTGCGGCGTAGCGTCTCGAAACCGAAACTCTAAAGTTGAAATCGAGAGGGAGAAAAAAATGGGCAGGATAATCAGGCACGTCATTCTCGGGTTTGCGCTGCTCCTCGCGGTGAGCATCGCATTCACGCCTTCGGCGCAGGCGGCCAAGGAAGTGAAGATCGGCTTCAGCATGGCGCTCACGGGACCGCTCGGCCCCGCAGGTAAGGCCGCTCTTCTGGCCATGCAGATCTGGCGCGACGACGTGAACGCCAAGGGCGGACTGCTCGGCCGCAAGGTCAAGCTGGTCTATTACGACGATCAGACAAAGCCCGCCAACGTTCCGGGCATCTACGCCAAGCTGCTCGACGTGGACAAGGTGGACTTCATCGTCTCGGGCTACGGGACGAACCTCATCGTTCCCGCCCTGCCCATCGCGATGGAGCGGGGCATGGTGTTCATGGGCCTGTTCGGCCTCGACGCGAACGCGAAGTTCAAATACAACAACTACTTCCAGATCATGCCGGCCGGCCCCGACCCGATCGTGGACTGGTCGCGCGGCTTTTTTGAACTCGCCGCGAAGCAAAAGCCCCGGCCCAAGACGATAGCGCTGCTCTCGGCCGATGCGGAATTCGCGCGCAACGCCGTGGCCGGCGCCCGCCGGAACGCGAAGAAATACGGCTTCAAGATCGTCTACGACAAGCGCTACCCCTTCCCCGGCACATCCGATTTCACGCCGATTCTGCGCGCTGTCAAGGCCACGAACCCGGATCTCTTCTACGTGGGCTCCTATCCGGGCGGTTCGGTGGGCATCGTGAAGGCCGCACATGAGATCAAACTGGAACCCAAGCTCTTCGGCGGCGGCATGGTGGGGCTTCAGTACACCGCCATCCAGATGAACCTTGGCAAACTGCTGAACGGCATCACGGACTACTGGTTCTGGGCGCCGGAGAAGACCCTGAAGTTCCCCGGCATCGAGGCCTTCCTGGCGAAATACCAGAAAGAAGCGCCCAAGCAGAAACTCGACCCGCTGGGCTACTACCTGCCGCCGTTCGCCTACGCCTACGTGCAACTACTCGGAAATGCGATCGAGGCCACCAAGAGTTTCGACCAGGCGAAAATCGGCGCCTACATCCGTAACAACACCCATTCCACCGTGGTCGGAAACGTGAAGTTCGGCAAGAACGGCGAATGGGCGACTTCCCGGACGTTCCAGGTGCAGCTCCAGAACATCACCAGCAACAAGATGAGCGAGTTCAGCAAAGCAGGAAAGATGGTGGTGGTGTATCCCGAGGAGTTCAAGTCCGGAGAACTGATCTACCCATACGCGAAAGGCAAGTAACGAACCGGACATAATGCTGCGACCGGGGGGAAACGGCCCCCCGGTCCGCGTCCGGCTCAAGGGAGGAGAGCATTCATGCTCAGCTTCGAATTCCTATTGAACGCGCTCATCGCGGGCATCCTGCTGGGTGGCTTCTACGCCGCGATGAGCGCCGGGCTTTCGCTCTCCTTTGGCCTGCTCGACGTCGTGAATATTGCACATCCGGCCTTCATCATTTTCGGCTCCTACCTGACCTACTACGTAAACGAACACTTCGGGTTCGACCCGATACTCGCAGGCCTCGTCTTCGCGGTTCCCTCCTATTTCCTGGGCGTCGCGGTCTACAAAATCTATTACAACAGCTTCGAGAAGACGGGGGCGGAATCCCTGCGCGGGCTGGTGTTCTTCTTCGGCCTCTTTTTCCTCATCGAGGTCATTCTCATCATCACCTACGGGGTGGACTACCGTCTCGTCCGCGCGTTCTACATCGGCAAGTCCACATCCATCGGCTCGGTGGGAATCGCCTACCGGCTGTTCGTACCCTTCCTCGTGGGAGGAATACTCGCCGCCGTCCTGTACTTGTTCCTCACGAAAACCTTTTTCGGCCGCGCCATCATGGGCGTGGCGCAGGACAGCCTTGCCGTCCAGCTCATGGGGGTAGACCCGATTCGCATCAAGACGGTCGCCTTCGGCATCGGCATCGCCACCGCCGTGATCGCCGGCTCGCTGCTCATCATCATCGGTCCGGTCGAGCCGACCATCGGACGCGAATACATCGGCCGCGTGTTCGCGGTCACCGTCCTCGGCGGGCTCGGCAGCATGACGGGCACACTCGTGGGCGGACTCATCCTGGGCGTCGCGGAGAGTTTCACCTCTTCGTTCTTCGGCCCCTCGTGGGCGCTGGCCGTCTCGTTCGGCATTCTGCTTATCTGTCTGGCGGTCCGGCCGTCCGGCCTGTTCGGGAGATAACTCCTTGAGCAAGGAAAGGAAGCTCTTCCTCATCGTCGCCGCCGTGCTGATCGTCGGAGCCTTCCTCATCACGACCCAGATGGAAAACCGCTTCTACTACAAGGCGGCATACGTCGTGTTGCAATACGTCGTCCTGGCCACCGCCTGGAATATCCTGGGCGGCTACACCGGCTACGTGAACTTCGGCACGGCGGGGTTCTTCGCCATGGGCGCCTACACTGCCGTCGCACTCATCAAGACATGGAAGCCGCCCCTCTACGTGCTGCTCGTCATGGGCGGCCTCGTCTCGGGACTTCTGGGACTCGGCATCGGCTACCTGACCTTGAGGCTCAAGGGCGTCTTCTTCTCCATCGCCACGCTGGCGCTCGCCGTTGTGCTCCAGATGCTCATCTCGAACTGGAGTTATGTGGGCGGGGGCGCGGGCACGGCCATCCTGAAGCCCAGGAGCGTGCCGCTCTTCTCGAACTACGACGAGTTCCTCTTCTTCGTCATGGCGTCGATCGCGGTGATCTCCGTGGCCGTCGCCTGGCTCATCGAAAAATCCTGGGTGGGACGTGGAATGGCCGCCATCCGCGACAACGAAGAAGCGGCCGAGTGCATGGGCGTGCCCATCCTCAAGCTCAAGCTGTTCGCCACCACGGTGAGCGGCGCGCTGATGGGAATTGCGGGCGCGCCGTTTTCCTATTTCGTCGTCTACATCGAACCCACGTCGGCATTCCACCTCGACTACGCGGTGAACAGCCTCGCCATGCCCATGATCGGCGGCACCACCACCTGGCTGGGTCCGCTGGTCGGCGCGGTTCTCGTGGGCACGGCCCAGCAGATAGCCACCGTCACCCTCTCTTCGGAGATGAACCTGCTCATCGTGGGCAGCCTGCTCGTGGGGTTCGTGGTGTTCGCACCCGACGGCCTCGTGGGCCTGTTCGGCAAGATTCGCGCGCGACTCGCGGGGAGGGAGGCGTGATGAGCGACAACCTCCTCGACGTGCACGGCGTCACCAAGCGCTTCGGCGGATTCAGCGCGCTCACCAGAGTCGATTTGCACGTGAAGGAAAACGAGCGCTTCGGCCTCATCGGCCCCAACGGCTCGGGCAAGACGACCATGATCAACTGCATCTCGGGCGCTCTCGCAAACGACGAGGGGAACATCGTCTTCGCAGGCCGGGACATCACCAGGATACCCGCCTACCAGCGAACGCGGCTGGGTATCGCGCGCAGCTTCCAGATTCCCAAGCCCTTCGTCAGCATGACGGTGCTCGAGAACCTCTGCATCCCGCTCGAATACGCCGCGCACCAGCACTCCCACGGAGTGGAGTTGCGCGGCGAAGCGATGGAAATACTCGAACTCATGAGCATGGCGGACAAGGCCGACGTGCGCACCGGCGGACTCACCCAGATCGAATTGCGCAAGCTCGAACTCGCGCGCGCCATGGCGGCCAAGCCGAAGCTGTTGATCTCGGACGAGGCCATGGCCGGCCTCTCCAACACAGAGGTGGACGACATTCTCGAGATCCTCGTTCGCTTGAACGAGCAAGGCCTCACCGTCATCATGATCGAGCACATCATGCGGGCGGTCATGAACTTCTCGGAGCGCATCGTCGTCCTCGACGCCGGAGAGAAAATCGCCGAGGGGACGCCCGATGAGATCGTCAACAACAAGGACGTGGAAAGGGCCTACCTTGGCGCATAGCATCGTCGTCGACAACGTATCCGCAGGCTACGGGGCCGTGCGCGTGCTGCACGGGGTCTCCATCGAGGTGAACGACGGAGAGACTGTGGTGCTCCTGGGCACCAACGGCAACGGCAAGAGCACCCTCATCAAGTGCATCATGGGCATCATCCAGCCCGATGAGGGCGAGATTTATCTCGAAGCCGACGGCGAGCGAATCAATCTGGCGGGCAAGAACCCCGAGGAGATCGTAAATCTGGGCGTCGCGCTCGTACCCGAGGGCAGGCGTCTGTTCCCGCGCCTGACGGTGGAAGAAAACCTCCTGCTCGGCGCCTACCGCGAAGAGGCCCGCCGCGGTATCGACCGCAACCTCGCCTTCGCGTTCGAGGCCTTCCCGGTTCTCGCCGAACGCAAGAACCAGCTCGCAGGCAGCATGAGCGGAGGCGAGCAGCAGATGCTGGCCGTGGCCCGCGCGCTCATGTCCGCGCCCAAGGTGCTTCTGGTGGACGAGCCCTCCGTAGGACTTGCGCCCATCCTGGTGAGCCGGGTGATCACCAAGATCCGGGAACTGAAAGAGGAATACCAGCTCACCGTCCTCATGGCCGAGCAGAACTTCAACCAGGCGGTCAAGATAGCGGACAGGGGCTACATCATCGTCCACGGCGAAATTGCCTTCGCGGGCGAGAACACCGAAGCCCTCGCCGGCCACGAACTCGTGAAGAAATACTATCTCGGCGCGTGATCCGGCGAGCAGCGATTCGCCGCGCGGATCAACAACTCCACCTCTGCCTCACCCACTTATCTTGATATCAGATACGACGACTTCAATACCCCAGATCCTTGGCGGGGACGTCGGAGGCCACCTGGATGACGATGCCCTCGGTTTCATCGGGGTGCAGGAAGAGGATTTCATATCCCCGCGGGGTGTAGGTGCCGGGGCCGAAGCCGTCCAGGAACTGCACGCCGCAATCGGTGAAATGCTTGCCCGCCGCGCCCGTGTCCGGTGTTGAGAGCGCGATGTGCGAGAGGCAGGGACCGCCGTTTCGCTCGAGCATTTTCGTGTAGAGGTTGTCGGGATCGTAGGGCTGCATGATCTCGATTTCCACGTCGCCCATGCGCAGGAACGTGGCGTGTGCCCAGCCGGTGTCGGCCACCTGCACGCGGTTGGGCTCGCAGCCGAGCTTTTCCTGAAACATTTTCGTCGTGCGCTCCATGTCGTCCGTAATGAGGCCCACGTGATGAATCTTCTTGAACATCGTCATACTCCTCGAATGATGACTGCTCGATCAAATGGAAAAGGGTATCGCGAAAAACAGCCCTTCGCATGAACCGGCAAAAGAAACACACACGCCTCCGTATGTCAAAACTTTCCGGCCTCGGCCGCTCCGCACAAGAAATCGCCTGAACAAAAAAGATGAAAATACCCGCCATTTCACTTGTTGACAGGCGGAAAACGAAACCCTATGATTTTTCCATCACAACAGCATGAAGGGATATTTACACCAGCACACGAAGCGTCTTCATGTCATTTATTCACCACAAGGAGGAGTAATCCATGAGTCGTTTGGACAGAAGAAAGTTCCTGAAAGGCGCAGGCCTCATCGGCGGCATCGTCGCCGCGCAGACCGCGCCCCCATTCCTGAGAGAGGGCCTCGGCGCCCGCCCAATCAAATGGGGTTCCATCCACCCGACGACGGGCCCCTACTCCACCGAGGCGTTCGACCAGGTGGAAGGCGTAAAGATCGCCATCGAGGACATCAACAAGGAAGGCGGCGTGGACGGGCGCGAAGTCAAACTGCTCTTCCGCGACGATCAGTTCAAATGGGACCAGACCACCACGCACGCACTCGACCTGATCGACAACCACAGGGTCGATTTCATTGCGGGCTCCATGGTCGGCCCCGAGGAAATCCGCCTCAACGAGTTCTCCCGCAAGCGCAAGATCATCTATGCGAATTATCCCCAGCACATCCTCGCCACCCCGCAGAATGCGACGAAGATGTCGCCCCTGTTCTTCACGGCGAACACCACGCCGTATCAGCTGGCGGCGAGTTCGCTCACCTATATCGCCGAGAACAAGGTGGGCAAGAAGATTCACTGCGTGTTCGACGACTACATCTGGCCCAAGATGTTCATCCCCGCCTTCAACAAGCTGACGAAGAAATTCGACCTCACGTGGAACGCGAACAGCTCCGTCTCCTGGGTACCCTTCCCGACCTCGATGGATTATTCCGCGACGTTCCCGAGAATCCTGAAGGAAAAGCCCGACGTCGTCTACGCGCTCAACTGGGGGCAGCGCCAGGTCGCCTTCGTCAAGCAGGCGCGCGAAGCCGGTCTCGACAAGAAAGTGAAAATCGTCCTGGGCGCCACCGAGATCACCATGCCCGAGGCCGCCGGCGCCGGCTCCTACCACGGCTTCAACGCGGCGATGATGTGGCACCCCTCTCTCGCGAGCAAGTACCCGGCCGCCAAGACGCTGAACGACAAGTTCCTGGCGCGCCGCAAACGCCCGTGCTCGAGCTACGGAATGCTCGCCCACGACCTCACGCGGCTCATCCTGGACACGGCGAGAGAGACCAAGCTCTACAAGCGCCGCGACCACTTCAAGCTCGCGAAGGTGCTCGAAGGCAAGAAGTTCCAGTACAGCAAGGGCGTGTGCCAGATTCGCGCCTGCGACCACGTCTGCATTTCGGAAGTGTTCGTGATGCGCGGCAAATCCAAGGCCGAGATGAAGGATAAATTCGATCACATCGAGGTCATCGGCTCTTCCAGCGGCGAGGGCAACACCGTCTCCTGCGAGGAGAAAGGCCTGAAAGGTCCCGCCAGCGAAAGGAAGGCCTAGGGATCAGCGTTTCAAAGCGGTCTTGAAAGCGCCTGCCCGGGCGGCCGGAAATCCGGTCGCCCGGGCATTTCCTCAAGGCGTTTGACAAAGCCGGCATTTCATCCTAGACATTGCACTCTTGCGACTTCCCGGTTATCGGGGGGCGTGTTTTGACAACCGGTGGTGTAGAATTCTCGGAGTTCCGCCAGCACCTTTTCTTGAGGTT
>WTGD01000305.1 GCA_011523725.1 Nitrospinota bacterium | reverse complement strand
CTTCCGGAGGCAGGAGCAGGTCCAGATCTTCGGGCGGCGTGGATTTCACTTCGTCGGTCTTTGCCATTACATCACCTTCGCCACTTCGTCTCGGAGTTCTTCCCAGAGCTTGTCGTAGATCTCGCGGTAGGCCTGCGAGTCGTGGATGTGGTAGACGTCACGCGGGCGGGGGATCGTCACGGGCGAGACGCTCTTGATGGTGCCGGGCCGGCCCGTCATCACCACCACGCGGTCGGCCAGCGTGATGGCTTCGCCCAGGTCGTGCGTGATGAAGATGATGGTCTTGCGCTCCTCGCGCCAGAGCTCGAGAAGCTGGTTCTGGAGCGTCAGCCGCGTCTGGGCGTCCAGGGGGCCGAAGGGCTCGTCCATCAGGATGACCTTGGGGTCGCATATCAGCGTGCGGATGATGTTCACGCGCTGGCGCATGCCGCCCGAGAGCTCGTGCGGATAGTGGTTCTCGAAGCCCGATAGGCCCACCTTGTCGATCAGCGTCTGCACGCGCTCGGCGACGCCGTTCGAGATAGACACCCCCCGGAACTCCAGGGGCAGCAGCACGTTCTTGCGCAGGGTCCGCCAGGGGAGCAGGTTGTCCTGCTGGGTCACGTAGCCGATCTCGGGGTTCAGCCCGCTGGTGCGCTCTCCCCGGAAATGCACCTGCCCGCTGCTGGGGGGGAAGAGCCCGGCCAGGATGTTCAGGAGCGTGCTCTTGCCGCACCCGCTCGGCCCGACGATGGTCACGAACTCCCCCTCGCCCACGTCGAGGTTCACGTCGCTCATCGCGTGGACGATGGTCCCCCGCGAGAGGAACCGCTTGCCGACCTGCCGGATGGACAAAGACGCCGTCACGTCACCTTGCTCCCTGAATTCCTCCCGCCAAAGCGCACGCGCCCCGGCGGGTCTGGTGGAAAAGTCCTGTTTCACGAGCGGGCGGACACACAGGTCCGCCCCTACAATTCCATCTCGTTTTGCGTAGGGTCAGACATATATGTCTGACCCCCTGTGGTCGCCCTTTACCGGACAGGCACGGGGGCCCCGGTCAATCCTTTTGGGTTGTCCGGCTACGGTCGCAATTTGGAGGATGTTCGTATTGTAGGTCGGACATATATGTCCGACATATATGCGACCCAGCCTTTATCGCTGCTTGACACGGGCCGCATATATGCGGCCCCTACACGTCCCCTCGTATGGCGACCGTAGGGGCGGTTCGCGAACCGCCCCTACAACACTCCCTCTTGCAGTAGGGACAGGTCGCGACCTGTCCCTACAACTTCAAAAACCGCCTACTTCAAAAAATCGTCCGTCCACACGTCGCTGCGCTTGACGCTCTTCAGGTTCTTGAGCTTGCCGCCGCTCTTCATGATGTTGAACGTGGTCTGGACGGCCTCGTCGGTCATCTTGCCGGTCGGGTTGACCGCGCCCTTCACCGTGGCGACCGAGATGCGGAGCGCCTCGGGCGTGACGCGCGTGCCGAAGAACGGCGTCATGTCCTTGGTGAGCTGCTCGACGGAGGTCTTCTGGATGTAGTTCTGCGACTTCATGACCGCCCGCGCCATCCGCTTCACGAGCTTGGGACGCTCCTTCATGAGCTTGGGCGTGGCCATGACGGCCGTCATCATGAACTCCTTGATGGCCTTGTCCTCGCCGGCCGCCCAGTTCACGAACCAGATGCCGAGCCCCTGGCTGAGCATGCGTTCGGGGTGCGGGGTCGAGATGGTGAAGATGTCAATTTTTCGGTTCTTGAAGGCCGGCAGCATGGTGCCGCCGCCGCCCACGGCGAGGATGCGCACGTCCGCGGGAACCTTCATCCCGGCGCGGCCCAGCAGGTTGCGGGCGAGCACGTCGGTGAGGGCGCCCGGCCGCGTCACGCCTACTTTCAGGCCCTTCGCGCGCTTGACCTTCTCCATGAGCGGCATGCCGTCCTTGATGCCCGCCTTCTTGGCGGCGTCCTTGTGGATGACCATCCCGATGATGTTGCGCCTCAAGAGGTCCACGAAGCCGATGGCCCGCTTGCCGGAGTTGAGCGCGTTCAGCTGATAGGTGCCCGGGCTGGCGGTGAACTCCGCCTTGCCCGCCAGGACGGCCGTGAGGTGCGGTCCGCCGCCCGCGGTGGCCTTCACGTCCAGCTCCAAGCCCTCTTCCTTGAAGAAGCCTTTTATCCGCCCCACGTAGATGGGGAAGAAGCTCAGGCTGTCCACCGGCTGGGTGAGGATGACCTTCTCGGCCGCGGGCGCGGCGCTGGTGAGCGTAAGCGAAAGTGCGAGCGCTGCGATGACCGGAAGAATCCGCGTCCATTTACTCCACATGGCGATGCTCCTTTTCTCAAGATGACGGATCGATTCCGGGGACGTTCCCTCCCCGGAAAGCGGAATGGGTTGCCTGTTTTTTTCGGGGTTATAGCACGGGGGCGCGGGGGGCGCAATTGTGGGGGGTCAAACGCGAGTGAGGAACGAGTGTTTGACGCGATTGATGAATGAGTGTTTGGATCCGGGCGAAAGCTAACTAAAGCGCCATCAAGAAATCACGCACCTCTTCGAAAGCCTCATGATCGAAATCCCAGACGCCTTGTTGCGCCGCCACGCCGACGGAATGGCGGGGGTTGGGTGTCGTCGTCAGATAGGCGAAGGCGCGCGCCTTGTCCAGGTTTGTAATGGGGGCATTCGAAGCAGCCTGTGCGCACTCAAAGAAATCGTCGATGCAGCGGTCGACCTCCGAATCTCTAAATGTTCGGCAAAGGAGCGTTTCGAGCATCCCCGGAGAACTCTCATCCGGCAGTATCAAAACGCTCACGCCTGGATTTCCGTCCTGTCGTTCTCCAGCCTTGGTCGGGACGGCTAAATTCACATCGTCTATATCGTTATTGATATACTTTATCGAATCTTGAATGCTCTGGAACGCCGATTGAGCGGATCGCTCCGCGTCTCGAACGATGCCAAGGCTCGTCATAGAATCAAAGTCTGTGTTTGAGACTATGCCCAACAGAAAATCTCGAAATTGGGATACGCCTTTGAAATCTTGCACCTGAATATGCCGAAGCGAAAGATACCGGACAAACGCCTGAAAAAAATTTTGCTGATCCTTCCCCTCAACAAGAAGTTGTTTTGGTTCTTTAAGGTCAATCCGCGTTTCTTTTTCCATGTTCAGCGGATCTCGAAATTATGCTCAACCGTCGCCCTTATCTGATCGGGTCCAAGGGTTTTGCAACGTATCGTTCCATCTTTGTTTTCAAGTCGATGAATGAGCAAGTCCTCGGCATCGAGAGACTGGTGGGCCTCTTGCATGCACTCCAGACTATGCGTGGATGCGACGACCTGCGTATTGAATTGTCTGGCCGCCTCTCCAATCGCTTTCCAAACCTTGCCCAAAGCGGAGTGATGAAGGCCGTTTTCCACTTCATCCACCAGAACGACTCCGCTCGGCGCGTGGGAGATCGCCAAGATCAGTCGCGCGATGCGCGTCATGCCCTCGCCCATCATCGACAACGGCGCGAGTTCGGGTAGGCCGATATCGCCCCAAATCATGGGAACGCCGGAAGCGGAATTGACTTCGACGCTTTTCAATCTCGGTTCGACAATCCGTAGCGCATCCACAACGAACCCCCCCTCCTTTCGTTGCCGAAGCTGCCCCAGACGCTGTGCGTCTTCCTGAAGGTTCCCGGTACGCGATGAGAGGAACACAACTTCAAACGGTGGGTTTGAAACAGGCTGGTCGATCTGAATACCACCGCTTGTTATGCGCATGCGGCCACCCACTGTTTTTTCTGTTCCTTTTTTGAATGAAACTTTAAGTTCACTTTCTTTTGAAAATTCTGTCGTCAAAGTGCGGCCAGGAATATCAAAAGGAAGTTCGATAGTGTCCGGTTGATCAAGCGCAATGCTCAACCTCAACGGACCGCATGACGTGTCATCTCCCTCAATCTCTACAGTCCTCCTCATGTCGAAATAGGTAAAAATCGGCTTCCAAAACGTCTGAAGCGCCGTCGTCGGAGTCCCTTGAACTGAGTCGATTCCGCGAATCGCATTGATGCGCAACGCCATCTCTGGGTTTCCGGCGCCGCAAAGCATAAAAAACGCTTCGAGCAGACTCGTTTTCCCGGTGTTGTTTTTCCCCGTAACGAGGTTGACCTGCCCCAGGCGAGGAATCTCCAAATCACCGAATCCGCGAAAATTCCGTATCCGCAAGTTCTTGAACATCGTCTCGGCTCCTGATTTGTGATGCTCGTGAAGCGCAAACCGCATCGGATAAACCCGATGCGGAAATCAGCATCAATGTTGCAAGGCTAGCACAACTCGCTTCGCATTCTAAAGAGGGTCCATGTTGACTTCGGCGTCGGGCGCGCCTGCGGACAGTGCGTTCATGTAGGCGAGGCATAACCTGAGTGAGCGGTAGTCGCCGTAAGCCGTGGTTTCCTGCTGCTCGACGATGGGGAAGGTGGAGTAGATATAGCGCACGTCTTCGCGATCGGTAACGCCATAGAGATGAAAGAAAACGGCGTCCAGCTTGGCGCGAAGATTCAGGCGGCGCGCCTCGTCCCAGGCGAAGGGAGGCCGCACATCACCGGTTTCATCCACATGTCCCATATCGCGCGCGAAGGGGGCCATGTCGTGAGTTGTGTAGGTAAGCTCCAGCACAGTTTCTCGAACAATCTCACCGGCGGTTTTCGGACCGAAGCGAGTGGTTTCGTAGGTTTCGGGCGGAACGACGGGGAGTTGTTCGATGATGAAGAGATTTAGCGTCTGACCTTGAACCTTCTGGCGTGTTACAAAGTCCAAAATTGTCGCGTTGAGATTGGCAACCAAAAGCCATTCGTCGCGACTGTCTGTCTCCGGTTTAAGGATGGGTACTTTGTTGCCGAATCCGACCGTGGGAAAGAGCGCCGCGATGAAGGTTCGGACGTTCGTGGGTGCGGTAATCTCCTTAAATCCGAGAACCCAACTCGGTTCCGATGACCAATTACATTCCGAAGCGGGAACCCAATACTGCGGAGCGGGTAGCCAATTCGGGTCTTGGTGTTGCGCCAGGGTAGCTGGTTGAGGTTGCGCGGGACGATGCGGGTTTTGGGGATTAACGACGACTTGAGCGGCGCGATGGTCGAATGCCTGCACCATCTTCCCCTCATAGAGCGGCACCCAGTCCCCCGCCTCGCTTCGGTAGCGGTTGCCGCCGACCGACCATGCCCCTTCATTCTCTTCTAGCTCCTCACGAGTGCGGAACAGGCCCGAATCGTTCGTCATGTGGAACATGGTCGAATACTTCACCGGCCACGTCTTCATCTCCTCGCCGGATGACCGATTCACCAGAACCGGCAGGCGGCTGTAGATGGCCTTGGTCAGTTCCGCGTCGCGGCGGGTTCGGAAGATGGGCGCGGTGCCGGTATTCGGGTTGACGCTGGCGAAGTCATCCGCACTCAGCGAGAAGCGACGCTTGGGCTCAGTATCATTTAATTCGGCGATATCATGAAGGTAAAATGCACATTTGGCGGATTCTTCGATTTTTGATGGGCTGGCGACGAATATGCAGAATTTGAATGACGCATGAATATCGGGAAAGAATACCTTTTTGTTTTCGAAATCATAGAGAACCTTTAGCCTGCCTTCTGTCGACACGCCTTTGAAGAACCTGGCCGCCGTCTTGTCCGAGGCGATGCCGGAAGGTGTGAGGAGACCCACCATTCCGTTCGGTTTCACGAGAGACATGGCACGCTCGACGAAGAGCGAATAGAGGTTCACGTCGCCGCCCGAAAGCAAGGGATAGTCGTCGCAGGCTCGCGCCATGCGGGCCGCGGTCATGGCGCGTTCGCCGGCTTCGGTGAAATCACGAGCGAGCGGGTCCTCCGCCCTCTCCAGATCGAGGATCATCCGCTTGCGGTCGGCGGCGCGGGCCGCCAAAGCGATATCGCGGCGGCGAGCCGCGAACCATTCCACCTGCTGCAGCTTCACACGGTCCCAAGGCGGATTCCCGATAACGGCGTCGAAGCCTCCTTCGCGTTCAGCGTTTTCCCACTCCGACCACACGCCCGGGAACGCCGCCTGCCAGTGGAGAAAACACTCCTCTTCGATCAGTATGCGCGCCCTCTCCAGAAGAGCGGCGAGGCGCCGCACTCCCCGCCTTTTCTTCGGGACTTCGTCCAGAGCGATCTCGACCGGATCACCGAATTGACCATTGAGGAAGTCGCGAAGCGTGGCCTTGTCTTCCTCCTCCTGAGGATTCAGCCAATCGAGGGCATGGATAAGAGAGAGGAAGGCGTAAAGCGGCTTGGTTCCCTTTTCCACCTCAGTGAAGCGCTCGGCGGATTCATGGGCTTCGGCTATTTCGGCGTCGGTGAGCTTTTCGACCTCCTGCATGGGGGCCGCCGCCTCCGTCGCTCTCTTTATCGGTTCGCGCAGAAACAGCGGATTTCCCGCCCTGTCGATTCCGGCTTTCACCCACGAGCCGAAGAGACTGTCGCCGCAGCGCAGATGGTGATCCAGAAAACCGAGCGGCGCACCCACGGTGAAAGTGTGCAGCCAGAGCGCGACTTTGGCGAGTTCCACCGCCATGGGGTTCTTGTCCACTCCGTGGACACAGCGTTTGAGCACCATGCGGCGGACGACGTGGCGGTCGTCAAGTTGCGCCTCATCGACGCGCCAGCCTCCCCTTTGGGCGTTGCGTTTTATCGTCTCGCGGATTTCCTCGACCCGCTCGGTCAGTGGCGAGACGTAGCCAGTGACGGCGGCTTCCGCCTCGGCCATGGCCGCAATCACACGGTCGGCGAGATAATCCACGAGGTTGACCAGAAAATGCCCTGAACCCATAGCGGGATCGCAAATTTTCAGTTCCAGTATGCGCTCCGCCGGGTCGAGTTTTATTAGATCCTCCATCCTCCCGGCTTCCGGCGGCTCATCCAGGTCGGCATTGGAAACGCGGGCGTTGAACGCTTTTATGTGCGCGTCTACGAGCGGCCCCACCGCTTCGTCGATGATGAGGCCTACCAGATCGTCGGGCGTGTAATAGCTGCCCGATCCTTTTCGGGCGAAGGGGTTGAGGCGAACCTCGATATCATTCCCGACGCGGACAACCTGCTGTTCGAGCAGGCGCTCGTAAATCGATCCCAATTGCTGAACGCCCAGGTCGCGGTAGTTGATGTAACGGCGGACTCCTCCGATTATCTCGAATGAGAGCACGTCGATGACGTTCGCCATTATCTGATCGGAAAGGCGAATCCGGCCGAGAAGCGGCGTGCGCTCGGGGTCGAAAAGCCCGCCGTTATAGGGCGGCAGGCCGATAGAGGCGTCGCCCGCATCAATCGCCCGGCAGAGATCATCGAATGCCGACCAGTAGGGAGTGGCGCTCGTCGAGAAAGTATCCCTCAAATTCTTGCGGCGCTCGATGTTGTCGCGCACCTTGCGCAGGCCGTAATCGTCGTAGCGTGAATCCCGGACGGGCAGGAGGTTCCGATCTTCGGCGTAGAGGATGAACAAAAGACGGTAGAGGATAACCAGGGCGGCCTCGCGCACCTCCGGCAGCGGCGCATCGGGGGCGGTGGCGACGATGGCGGCGACGAGTTCGGGAAAAATCGGATTCTCTTCCTGCCTGTCCCGCCTTTGCCTGTCCTGGAATATCTGTTCGTAAAGACTGTCTGCGACGCGCTTTTCGTAGCGTCGTCCCTGATCCATAGCAAGTTGGTGGAACGTGCGCGATTCCGCCGAAAGCGGCAGGAAAGCCTCGCGCCGGAACATGAGCGCGAACACCTTGAGGCAATGGCGGCGAGCGTCTCCCGGGAAGGCGAACAGGTCGTCGCTGCGGCCGGGGAGGCTCAATACTCGCGCGAGATCGACCTCGAAGAATTGCTCCGAGACCGAACGCGCCCCCTGGAAATAGAGCCGCCACTGCGCGCCGTTGGTGAGGATACCCCATTGGAGCTTGCCTTCCGTCAAAATATCCACGCGCCTCAAATAGCGGAGCATCTGGGTGGAGGGCGCGGTCTCCATGACGGGGCGTCTTGGGGTTCCGGGGGAGGCTTGGGCGAAATCGAGAGGCAGTTGCGGAGAGAGGTCACTCCCGGAGCGGCGGTCGAGCGGACGCTCCCAGCGTTTCGATTCCACGAGGGCGAGGCCGAACTCGTAGCGCCCCGGCCCCTCCGGGGCTAGATTGGCCTTGGCCTTCTCCTCTTCATTTTCGAACAGGAGTCCGTCGGGCACTTCCCGCCTGCCGTGGGGGGAGAGGTTCTGCTGGCGAAGGTTGGACTCCCAACCGAGACGTCTGAGGACGCGCCAGATGAGGTCTTCTTCCGTCTGGCTCTCGTTAGGCGACCCTCCTATCGGGAAGGCGTCGAAGATTCCCCGGAGATCATTCTCGAGGGCGTCCAACTCGGAATCGTCGAGCGCTTGCCACTCATCTTCATCCTTAATGCCGTCGCAAAGGAAATCGCCCGCGAACATACTGCCCGAAAAGGTGATCAGAATGCTTTCGCGCGGATCATCCTCGGGCATATCAGCGCAGCTCCTCGTGAAGTTCTAAATGCGTCATGCCCGAAGGTATAACCCATGCGCCTCCCGGTTCACAATCGCCGCATACGCCACCCGGCCATCTCTGTCTCGCCCGATCAGACACGAAGACAACTCATCCCGAGCCTGTTGAAAAGGAGCATCCTTCAATATAAATGTTCTCAGTCGCGTTTGACCTTCAGCGCAAGGGGATGGCTGAGGAGAATGAGTTCTTGAAGGAGAGCGAGCGGGGGTTTATCATTGATGAATCTCGGCCGAGTTAAACCCGCCGCTTCGATGACCGGAATGGCGGGTTTTTGCAAGTTAGCAAGTACGGCATGAACTATGGTGTATATGAAAAGTCGAAATGAACCTGGCTTGCGTCCGCACGGCGGCTTAACGCGACGATGGCCATGCCGATACCCCGCCCAGCCTCGCATAAGTGAGCGAGCACGACCCATCGAATACCGTGAATATCGTAAGCGCGATCACGCGTATGGAGGCGACGGACGGCCCAATATGAGAAAACCCGAACACTCGAAACCGGATGATTCATCCTGCACCGTCGAGGCAGGCTCTCTCTATGCCGCCTAAACCCAGGGTCCAGTTGCGCCGCATCATGAAGCGGGACGACGGTGTTTGCGGGGCGCACATCGACGGATGCGGCCGTTCACTGCGTTCCGCGCAGGATGCCGAAGTCGGCCACATGGTCCACCGGTCGTTCTTCAAGTATTTCTCCCCCGCTGAAAAGACCGATTTCAACGCCGACTGGAACTGCCAGCCCGAGTGCCCCCGGTGCAACGATCTCAGGAGGGGCCAGTTGGATGACTGGCCGCTCTACAAGTGCCGGTGTCACTATCTCCAGGTATCAAGGAAAAGCGACAAGGCGACCGTCGAGATTCACGAGACCACCGCAGGCTCGAAACGGGTACACGTGCTCGGCAAGCCCGACACCGACCCCGCAAGGCGTATTCCCGGTCGGGTCGTGTGGTCGCATCCATGGGGGCCGGTGCTCGCCTTCAATTTTCGAGCTTCCAGGCTTCCTCCCGACGGAATGGGCAAGGGTTTCAGTCAGTCCCTGGGCGCCGGTCATCGTCTGTCCATGGTCTACTTTTGGCAGATATCGGCCTTCAACTGGTTCGAGAGAGTAAGGATAGGTAGCGAAACCTCGTCTATCCGGCTGAGAGGGTCCTGCGGTGAGGACTGTACCTACTTGCCGGACGGGTCAATCGAACCGTCCATACGATGTCCCGTCCCATGCGCCGCATCGTTCGACCCGCGGCTCGGTCACAAGAACCGCAACGTCAATCCCTTCCGATACCCTCTCGGCAGAGGCCCCGACGGCGGATGGTCATGGCAGCGGGTCGACTAGACAAGTCACGATTCGGATTCGTTCAACAAGCCTGCTTCACAATCGCCGCGTCGCCTCTTTCCCCACCCCCAAAGCAGGGCGGTTCACGAACCCCGGACAGGCGTAGGAGCCTGTCCGGCTACGGGATGCCGGATGAAAGGGCTCCGGCATGACGGGCGGCAAGACGGCGCGCTGAACCTCGCAGGGATGAAAATGGATTCCGTCGAACCCTCTCTCCTCGGTCGGCTCCGACACCGGAATGACGATCAAAAGCCGTCTCCGCGAACGAAGGATTTCCGTGAAGGGACTTTTTCAACAGCCCCTCCCCGGTCGCGTTCGAGGCGCATTTCCCCGCAATTGCCGTCATGAGC
>WTGD01000187.1 GCA_011523725.1 Nitrospinota bacterium | reverse complement strand
CATTAAAATTCACTATACAACAAATTACCGCCGAAACCCAAAACCCTTCGAGACGATGACGCCAGGATGGACATACGGGGTTTCGTTAGAAGTGGCGGGGCTGACGGGACTCGAACCCGCGATCTCTGGCTTGACAGGCCAGCGCGATAACCAAACTTCGCTACAGCCCCCATGAAAAAAGATCTTCAAAACCGCCCGAAGAATGTCGGTTTATAGCCCGCTCTCGGGCTGGAAGTCAACACGAATAGATTTCATTTCTCTCCGAATCGACAAACACAATGCTTCCGCATGAGGAGACGCCGCTCAACCCAGGATCGAACCGAGAGACTCCCCCTCCGAGAGGCGCACCATCCCCTTTTCCGTCACCAGGGCATCCACGAAACGCGCGGGCGTAACGTCGAACGCGGGGTTGTAGACACGCACATCCTCCGGCGCAACGAGCGCGCCGCCGAAAGTGCGCACCTCCTCCTCGGGACGCTCCTCGATGGGAATGTCCGCGCCGCTTTTCGCCTCCATGTCGATGGTGCTCGTCGGCGCTGCCACGTAAAAAGGGATATTGTGCTCCCTGGCGAGCACCGCGAGGCCATACGTGCCGATTTTATTGGCGACGTCCCCGTTCGCGGCCACACGGTCCGCACCCACCACGACCGCGTCGATTTTGCCCAGCCGCATGCAGTGCGCGGCCATGTTGTCGGTGATGAGAACGACGGGCACCCCGTCGCGGCTCAACTCCCAGGCGGTGAGGCGCGCTCCTTGCAGAAAAGGCCTCGTCTCGTCCACGTAAACCTCCCGCACCCGACCGTCCCGGAAGCCGCTGCGAATCACCCCGCCCGCCGTGCCATAGCCCGCAGTCGCCAGCGCGCCCGCGTTGCAATGCGTGAGAACGCTGCTCTCCTCCGGCAACAACTCAGCGCCCAGGTCGCCTATCTTCCGGCAAACCGCGGCGTCCTCCTCGTGCATCGCCTCGGCCAGGCGGAGGAGTTCCCCGGCCAGCGCATCGGGCGCGGAGCCGCTTTCGTCGACGTGCGCCATCATTTTTTTTATCGCCCAGAAAAGATTCACCGCCGTGGGGCGCGTGGCGCCCAGCATCCGGGCCGAGCGTTCGAGCGCCTCGCGCTGCGCACCGGCGCCTGAACCCGCGTGGCGGGCGGCGGCCAGGGCGATGCCGTAGCTCGCCGCGATTCCGATGGCGGGCGCGCCGCGCACCACCATGGTCTGGATGGCCTCGGCCGTCTCGTCCTCCGTGCGGCATTCGATATACGTCTCTTCAAGGGGGAGTTTGCGCTGATCCAGCAGAACGAGGGCGCCGTCTCGAAACGCGATGTGGTGAAAATTGCCCTCAATCTCTTTTTTCCCGTCCATCCGGATTCTCTCATTCATGGTTTCGCACGAGCGCAGAGCATCCTACGCCACCGCGCTCAGGATATCTTTCACCTCCGCCATGCTCAATCCCAGGACTTTCAGGCGCTTCCTGCGCGCGCCCGCGCCCGAGGCGATTCGTATGGCGCGCTTCGGTATCTTCAGTTTCCGGGAAAGCAACTCGATGCACTGCCTGTTGGCGGCCCCGTCGACGGGCGGCGCCGTCAGCCGCACCCGCAGGGCGCCGTCCTGAACTCCGCTGATTTCCGCTTTGGATGAGCGTGGTTGGACCCGAACCTCAAAGCTGACGCCGTCCGCCTCCTCGCGGAGGCCGATCACGACGCATCGCCCTCCGCTTTCTGGTTCAGCTTGATGACGTTTTCGCTTTCCTCGTCCAGGGCGTCTTCGCTCTCCCCCTCCAGGAGGCGGGCGAGGTCGACCCCCATGCGAACGCCCTCGGTTTCGAGTGTTCGGATCTGGGAGAGGAAGGTCTCGTACAGATCGGTGAGTATCTTATCCCGCTGCGCCGTTAATTGCCCTATCTCCTCGCGCAGCTTTTCGATGCCCTTTTCAGCTTTCGCGCGAATCCTCTCCGCCTCGGCTTCAGCCTCTTTGATGAGCGCTTCGGCGTCGGTTTCCGCTTTTTCCACCAATTCGCCGGATTTGGCCGTGGCCTGGTCCCTGAGTTCGTTCACGGAGATGAGGATTTTCTGCAGGTTAGCGTGCTCTTCTCTCAGGCGATTGTATTGATCGAACAGATCCTTGCATTGCAGGCTGAGCTGTTCGTTCTTCCGCAGCGACTGATCCAGCCAGTCGGCCACCTTGAACAGGAACGCATCGACTTCGAGACGATCGTAGCCCCGCATTTTGCTCGAAAAGCCATGGCTTCGAACGTCGTTGCCGGTGTAGTTCATCTCCTCCCCCCAGTAAGAATCAACGCAGCATGCTTGCCAGGTCAAAGATACTTTGAACCAGGAAAGTTTGCAAAAAGAATATGATCAACAACACCACGATCGGACTCGCATCGATGCCTCCGATGTCCGGCATCCGGTAGCGCACGGGAGCCAGCACCGGTTCCGTCAGGCGATACAATATCTGGACTATCGGGTTGTAGGGGTCGGGGTTCACCCACGACAACAGTGCGCGAATGATGATGATCCAGATGTAGATCGTGAGCACGTAGCTGAGAATGACGCCGATTCCGTGCATGAAATTCGATATCAGAAACACGGCCGAACCCTCATCTCGAGAAGCGGGCTAGCCACGGCCGAGCTCTTCGCTCCTGCGCGCGGCAGCGCTCACGGCGTTCATGACGGCGGAGCGCAGACCCCCGTTTTCCAGCGCGTGCAAGCCGGCGATGGTCGTCCCCCCGGGCGAGGCCACCATGTCCTTCAAGCGGCCCGGGTGCTCCCCCGTCTCGAGGAGCATCCGGGCGGAGCCCAAAACGGTCTGGGCCGCCAGGAGCATCGCCTCCTCACGGGGCAGGCCCGCCCTCACCCCGCCGTCCGCCAGCGCCTCGATGAACTGAAAGACATACGCGGGGCCGCTGCCCGACAAACCCGTCACGGCGTCCATCAGCGATTCCGGCAGGACTACCGCCTTGCCGACGGACTCCAGAAGCTGTTTCGCTTGCGACAGGTCCGATTCCGACGCCCCTCCGCCCGCGCACAGCCCCGCGGCGCCTTCTCCCACGAGAGCGGGCGTGTTCGGCATAACGCGGACGATGCGCGCCTCATCGCCCAAAATCCCCGTAAACCGGCTCGTGGGCGCGCCTGCGACGACGGAAATCAGGAGCGGGCGGTGCGAGAGAGCGTCCTTCAGCCCATTCAGAACGACGTCGAGCACCTGCGGCTTCACGGCAATCACCACCTTACCCGCCTCGGGAGCCGCCTCCGCCCCATTGGAAACCACGTGAAAACCCGAAGTTTGCCGGAGATATTCGGCGCGCTCTGCCACGGGTTCCGCGATAACGATGTCATCGACTTTCGCGTAAGCGGAATTCACCATTCCCATGGCGAGCGCTTCGCCCATGTTGCCACCGCCGACTACGAGGATTTCCGCCATCTCCGAGAAGCCTTTCCCATGTGAGTTCGAAATCGCTCCGAACGCCGGAGCCGATTCATCCTACTGAAATAATTAGCCTAATTCAAATTCGCCTCAGTTCGTTTCCCTCGGCCCGAAAATGGCCGTGCCGATGCGGACGAGGGTCGCTCCCTCGGCTATCGCGACTTCGAAGTCGTTCGACATGCCCATCGACAATTCCCGGACGTGGGATAACCCGGCGTCCAGGGCCTCATCCCTCAATTTTCTCAACAACTCGAAATGGGGGCGACTCTCCTCCGCCTCCCTGCCCAGGGGAGGGATGCACATCAAGCCGACCACTCGCAAGGCTTCCAGCGCGGACACCTCCCGCACGAGCGTCATCGCATCCGCCGGGGCGACGCCTCCCTTCTGGGCTTCTTCCCCGGTATTCACCTGGAGAAGCACTTCCAGGGGACCTTCTCCCGCGCCACCCGCGCGCCGGTTCAGCTCCTGCGCCAGGGCGAGGGAATCGACGGATTCCACCACGTCGAACAGTCCGGGCACGGCGCGGGCCTTGTTCCTTTGCAGGCTGCCGATGAGGTGCCACCTTGCTCTGTCCGCGACTTCGGGGTCGATCTCACTCCTTTTGCGCTGGGCTTCCTGCACCCGGTTCTCGCCGATGATGTCGACACCCGCCTCGATGGCTTCGACGACGCGCTCCGGCGGCTGGGCCTTGCTCACGGCCAGAAGGCGGATTTCACCCGGATTCCGGCCGGAGGCGCGGGCGGCATCCGCCACGCGCCCCTTCACCACCTCGTATCGCTGCCCGACTTCACTCACCGTCTGCTCATGCTCCTATCCATATCGCCGAGAGCAACCTCCCCGTGGGCCGCCCGTCCCGGCGGTAGGAGAAAAACCTCGATGATTCAGAGAACGTGCACGGCCCCGGCGCGCCAATCCGGCTTTCGGGAATCCCCGCCGAGGCCAACTGCAGCCTCGCCGCCAGGGGGAGGTCCAGCAGCCACTTGCCCCCTCCCAGGGGCGCCGCGAAATCTCTCCAGTTCCGGTGCCGTTCGCGAAAAGGCGGCAAACACTCCTCGCCCACCTCGTAGCGGGCCCCGGAAATGGCGGGGCCGAGGGCGGCCCGCATGTCCCGGGGATCACAGCCGTATTCCTCTCTCATCCTTTCGATGGCCGCTGGCAAAACGCCGCCGGCCACCCCTTTGCGCCCCGCATGCACGGCGGCGACGGCCATTTTCCGGGCATCCACAATGAGCACGGGAATACAATCCGCCGTCTGAACCGCTACACCCAAGCCCGAAGCGTTCGTGATCAGCGCGTCGCCGCACGTCCTTTCACCAGGGGATACGCGCTCCGCCACGAGAACGTCGCACCCGTGCACCTGTTTCGCTTCCACCAGGCGTCCCGCCGGAAAATCGGCGACTTCAAAAAAGCGCCTCCTGTTCTCCGCTACGTTTTCGGGAGCCTCATCCCTGGCGCGCCCGAGGTTGAGCGATCGGAACCGGCCTTCGCTTACCCCTCCCCTTCGGGTGCTGAAACCGTGACGCAAGAAGCCGAGTTCATCCAGCAAAGGTGAGCTGAGAAATTCAACGCCGCCGGATTCGTGGCGCTCCAAAGAATTCATCCGCAACCCATCCCGGACGACGAGAAACTGCCGAACACCTTCCGTAAACTCCTTGTCCGGCTCTCATTATAAAGAGAGGTCCGTGACGCCACAAGAAACGGGCCCATGGCCTGAGAAAGGCGGGGCTGGGGGAGAATGCTCTCCCCCAGTCGCGTCCATGGGGAATGCGTCGTCAGGCGCGAGGGAGGCCCCCTCTACCGGACGACGTTGGGGGGTTAGTCAACCTGCTTGCGCAGGAAAGTGGGCACGTCCAGATCGTCATCCTCCAGATTGTCCGCGACGCCGGATGGTGTCCTGGTGTTTTTCAGGCGGATATACGCGGGAACCGAAATTTTTCCGCCCTCGGTGCCCGTGGCTTCTGATTCCAGCGGGGGAACCTCACGGATCGATTCCCGCCCGAAGCCCGTTGCGATGACGGTCACGCGAATCTGGTTGTCCATGTGCGGGTCAATCACCGAGCCGAAAATGATGTTGGCCTCCTGGTGCGCTTTTTCATGGACGAGTCTGCAAGCCTCGTTCACCTCGTAGAGCGAAAGATCCTTGCCGCCGGTGATGTTGATGAGTACACCCCGGGAACCCTCGATGGTCCCTTCCTCGAGCAGCGGAGAGTTGATGGCGTTTTGCGCGGCGATGACGGCGCGATTCTCGCCCTGGCCCGTGCCGCTGCCCATCAGGGCCTTGCCGCCCATGTCGCGCATGATGGTGCGCACGTCGGCGAAATCGAGATTGATCAGGCCGGGCGTGGTGATGAGGTCGGCGATTCCCTTGCACGCCTGCAACAAGACGTTGTTCGCCTTCTGGAAGGCCTCCGTCATCGGCGTGGAACGCTCGACCATGCCCAGGAGACGCTGGTTGGGGATGGTGATGAGCGTGTTCACGGCCTCACGCAACTCCTCGATGCCCTCGTCGGCCTGGCTCATCCGGCGCGGACCCTCGAACTCGAACGGCTTGGTAACGACACCCACCGTCAGCACCCCCGCCTCTTTCGCGATGCGCGCGATGACGGGAGCGGCGCCCGTGCCCGTACCGCCACCCATTCCTGCGGTGACGAACACCATCTCGAGGTCTTGCATGAATTCCGAGAGACGCTCGGTGTCCTCCATGGCGGCTTTCTTGCCGATCTCGGGGTTTCCACCGGCTCCCAGTCCATTCGTCAACTCCTGGCCGAGCTGGATTTTCTCGGACGCGAGAGAACGCTCCAGAACCTGGGAATCCGTGTTCGCGGCCACGAATTGAACACCCTCCATGCCCGCTGAAATCATGGTGTTGACGGCGTTGCCGCCGCCGCCTCCTACGCCGACGACCGCAATTCTCGCGCTGCACGGCGTTTCCTGCTCCAATGTGAAAAACGTCGTATTACTCATTCTTCCCCCCCTTCGATCTCGGTGAGCGCTCCCCGCTCCCCCTTGCGATCATTTGAATACACTGGCCAAAACATGGCGGATTTTTTGTGTTGTTTGACGGATGGGGCCATGCGACGCCCCGTTCACGAGACTGCGGCGCCTTGGGGCGCCCGTCTTCATGGCGTAAATCACCAGACCCACGGCGGTGGAGTACATGGGCCCGTTGACCATGTCCACCAGCCCGCCGATACCACCGGGAATACCCAGCCTCACAGGAAGCTGAAGCACGTTTTCGGCCAACTCATCAGCGCCCTCGATGATGCTCGCCCCGCCTGTGAGGACGACGCCGGCGGGCAGGAGATCCTCCATGCCGCTTTTCTGAATCTCGCGGCGGATGAGCGTCAATATCTCCTCCATCCGGGGTTCGATGATCTCAGCGAGCATCTGCCGGCTCAGCACGCGCGGCGGGCGGCCTCCTACGCTGGGCACTTCAATCTCCTCATCGCTCGACAACCGAGCGGCCATAGCGCAGCCGTGTTCCTGCTTGATTCTTTCCGCCTGGTAGTCCGGCGTCCGCAATCCTATCGCCATATCCCTCGTGATGTGGCTGCCGCCCACGGGAATGACGGCCGAATAACGCAGCGCGCCTCCACTGATGACGGCGACGTCCGCCGTGCCGCTCCCGATATCCACGATGGCCACGCCGAGGTCGCGCTCATCATCGCTCAGCGCGGCCAGCGAGGAAGCGAAAGGCTGAAGCACCAGACGCTCGAC
This sequence comes from Nitrospinota bacterium, assembly GCA_011523725.1. GTDB lineage: Bacteria > UBA8248 > UBA8248 > UBA8248 > UBA8248 > Bin107. Next base: position 3,043 of record WTGD01000187.1, on the reverse strand, counting down.
GTTCAAGCCCGCCCTCTCGACGCTGCGGGTGATGTTCTGAATCGCAGGGATAGCGCCCGTCACGACATGGACCTTGCACTCCAGGCGAACGCCCGCCATTCCCGCGGGTTCGGTGACGCCCTCCTGATCGTCGACGATATATTCCTGCGGCAGCACATGAATGATTTCGTGATCCGTCGGCATCGTGACCGCCCGCGCCTGCTCGACAACGCGATCGATATCGTCTTGCGTAACAATCTTGTTCTTGATGGCCACGATACCGTTGGTGTTGAAACTGCGGATGTGCCCCCCCGCCACGCCGACGAATGCGGAGCGAATGGGCGAGCCGCTGATAAACTCCGCCTCTCCCACCGCCGTTTGAACCGACTCCACCGTCTGGTCGATATTCACCACCGAGCCCCGGTTGAGCCCTTTCGAGGGGGTTTTCCCCAAACCGACGATTTCAAGAGAGCCGTCCTCGCCTACTTCGGCCACGACCACACAGATTTTCGAGGTGCCGATGTCCAGACCCACCAGCACATCGCCTTGTTTGCTCATCCCAATGTCCCTCCATCCTTTGTGAGCGGCCGAACGATAACCCTGCCGGGAAATCTCAGATCGAACCGGAGGCCGTCCGCCCCGAATTTCTCCTGGCGGAGAACGTCATCCGCAACGGCCCGGAGCCGACCGGCCTGACTCTCCATCATCGCTTCATTGACCATAAGTTCCACTTTCCCCTCCAAGGCGCGAAGCCGGAGTTGACCCGGCCCGGTGTTTCGGACGGAAATGCAGCTGGCGCCAACCACCGGCGAATCCTGAAATAAAAAAACAGCCTTTATGGAGCTCGCCAGGCGCGGGTCACGAACCACGTCGCCCGGGCGCCAACGCTGCGAGTCGAACCCCTCGACCATGGGCAGACATGCCGCGCCCGGCTTTCTGATTCTGCCGAGCAGGACGTTCTCCTCATCCACCGCGATTGTTTCGCGGCCCACCAGTAAAACGGCGGGTTTGCGCTCGATGATATCGACCTGGAGGAAATGGGGCGGACGCATGCGCACGCGCGCGCGTTTTATCCATGGGTGAGAGGCCACGCGAGAGCGCACGTCCGCCAAATCGGCGTCGAATATGTTCGCCCCCGGCTCGAGCCCCACGAGTTTTCTGATATCCTCGGCCCGAAGCGTCCGGTGTCCCGTCACCACCACCTTACTCAACTCGAAATGAGGAGTGCTCTTCGCCCACCGGACCGCGTGCCCGCCCAGGAGAAGCACTTCCACGAAAACCAAAAAACCGATCGCAGACCATATCCAGTTCGCGCCTGCTCTTTCCTTCCCGCCCCGCCCGACTCTTTTCCTGCCGGCTCGTTTGACGCTTTTCCTGACGATCCTGGGATGTTCAGCCGTCTGGGCGAGGTTCAGGAACACTTCCTTGCCATCGGCTTTCCCGCTCCATGTGAACGATAAACGCCTCACGCCGGGTCCTCCCCGATGACGTTCAACTCCAGGACCAACTCGATACCCCTCTGTTCCAGAATCGCTCTTTGCACCTCGTCGATGAGCGCCAGAACATCCGCCGCCGCGGCCCCGCCGAGATTCACCATGAAATTCCCGTGCACCTCGCTCACCTGCGCGCCACCGACGCGCATCCCCTTGAGGCCCGCCGATTCGATTAGCACGCCTGCGCGCTCGCCGGGCGGATTCTTGAATATCGAGCCCGCGCAGGGCACCCCCCAGGGCTGACGCTCCCGCCTTTGAACGGCGCTTTGCCTCAATTGCTCCTGCAATGCGCCGGCGTCCGCCGGCCGGAGCGAGAAGCGAACGGAGAGCACTACGCCCGGCGCCGGCAATTCGGCGCGGCGGTATGAGAAACGCAAGTCCTTCGCGGGAATCCGCTCGGGAGCGCCTCCATCCAGTCGTATCCAGCGAACGCTTTCCACGGCGTCTTCGATGTATGATTCGGCGGTGCCCGCGTTCATGGCCAGCGCTCCTCCCACCGTACCGGGAACCCCCGCCAGGCATTCGGTTCCCGCCCAGCCGCGCTCGGCGGCGAAACGGACCAGGGTGGGAATCTTCTCTCCCGCGCGCGCCTCGAGCAGCACACGCTGCGCACTCTCCTCGACCACTTCGATTCCCCGGAAAGCCCTCGGGAAAGCGACCACCACCCCGCGAACGCCTCCGTCGCGCACCAGGGTGTTGGCGCCGCCTCCCAGAACCGTCACCGGCAACGCCTCGCCCCGGCATCTCTCGATCAATTCCACCAGTTCGTCTTCCGTCACAGGCAGCGCGAGGGCGTCCGCCGGGCCGCCCACCTGAAACGTGGTGTACGGCGCCAGCATTTCACCGAAAAGAATCTCGCAACCGAGACCCTTGAGCTTTTCCGCCATATCCAGCGTCATGACTTCCTCCGCCGTCCCGATGCTCATACCGCTTCCTCTGATCCACCGGCCCTGCGCTCGATTTTTTCGAGCAACTCCCGGCCCGCCTGCCAGACGTCGCCCGCGCCGAGCGTGAGAACGATGTCGCCGCTCCGCACCTCCTCGAACAAACAATCCGAGGCCTCCTCCAGACCGCCCACCACATCGCAGCTTCTGTGGCCATGCGCCCTGATGCCCTCTGCGAGTTTTTCCGAACTCACCCCCTCGATGGGCGCCTCGCCGGCGGCGTATACGGGCGCGACGAGCACCCTGTCGGCGTCGTAAAAAGCGGTGTGGAAGGCCTCTTCGAGATGATGCGTTCTCGTGTAGCGATGCGGCTGGAACAACACCACCAGGCGATTCTCCGGCCAGGCCTCGCGAACGGCGCGGAGCGTGACCTTAATCTCCTGGGGATGGTGGCCGTAGTCGTCGAAAACCGCGACGCCCGACGCCTCGCCGACCCGCTCGAGGCGGCGGCCGATGCCGTCGAACTCGTGGAGTCCTCTCTGGATGTCTGCGAAGGAAACGTCGAGTTCCATCGATACGGCGACGGCGGCCAGGACGTTCTCCGCGTTGTGGCGTCCGGGCATGAGGAGGCGAAGCTCGCCGAGGCGCTCTCCACCCCGTCTGCCGCCGAATACCGCCTCGCCGTTT
>WTGD01000212.1 GCA_011523725.1 Nitrospinota bacterium | reverse complement strand
ACCGGCACCATCGCCGCCTCGGGCACGCTCGGCATCCTGATTCCGCCCAGCATCATGCTGGTCATCATGGCCGATCTTCTGGGACGCTCGGTGGGTACCCTGTTCGTCGCGGCCATCTTCCCCGGCTTGATACTGTCGGGGCTTTACTTCGCCTACATTTTCACGAGGTGCGCGCTGAAGCCTAGTCTGGCGCCGCGCCTGCCCAAGGAGATGGGCCCACAGACGACGGGCGAACTGCTCCTGCTGCTTTGCAAGGGCCTGGTGCCGGCGGTGTTCCTGATCGTCCTGGTTCTGGGGTCGATCGTGGCCGGTTGGGCGACGCCCACCGAAGCGGCCGGGGTCGGCGCGGCCGGAGCGACGCTGCTCGCCATCATCAACCGGCAGTTGACATGGTCTGTCCTGAAAGACGTGGTCGAACGCACCTCGCTCACCAACGCGATGCTGTTCTTCATTTTCGTCGGGGCGACCGCCTTCTCCTACGTCTTCCGCTCGCTCGGGGGCGACGACTTCATCCAGGACGTGATTTACTCCGTGGGAACCAACCCCTGGTGGATCCTCATGATCCTGATGGCGGTGGTGTTCTTCCTCGGGTTCTTCTTCGACTGGATCGAGATTACGCTCATCGTGCTGCCGGTGTTCGCGCCGATCCTCGCCGAGCTGGATTTCGGCGACCATCTGCCCAAGAGCGAGGTCATCTACTGGTTCTCGATCCTTATGGCGGTCAACCTGCAGACGTCGTTCCTCACGCCGCCGTTCGGCTTCGCGTTGTTCTACATGAAGGGGGTCGCGCCGCCCCAGGTGCGCCTCCAGCAGATTTACCGCGGGATCATCCCCTTCGTGTTGTTGCAGCTCATCGGGCTGGGGCTGGTCATCGTCTTCCCCGAGATCGCCATGTGGCTGCCGAGGGTGCTGCTCGACTAACCCGCCTGCCCGAAAAAGCAGTTCGAACGTCTCACCCCCTGTATTCCCCGTCGACCTTTACGAATCCTGCCAATGCGGGGTTGTTGAAAAAACCGGTTTTGGGAGCGGGCGCGCTCTTCTCGCCCTGACTCGCTGCCGTATCGCCCTCACCCTGAGTAGCCGCCGAAGGCGGTGTATCGAAGGGCGCCCGTTTGACCCTCCCTCCCCGGTCGGGCCAAACCCTCGATACGGCGCGCAAGCGCGCCTACTCGGGATGAGGGGGTTTTTCAACAGCCCCAATGCGCATGAGAACATTCACGTGTGCGACGCTCTATGCCCCTACATCGCGGCGGTTTGATGGTTGTCGTACCAGAAAATCCAGGACGCCACATTTTTCTTCTCTTGTGCGAACAACTTCTATAAAATTTTCCTTGACTCTGTGATCTCGAAGGATTTCAGAGTCATGCAGCAATAGACGGGGAGTCCACCATTGGCCGACAACCAGAAAAGGATTCTGTTGACCGGAGCGACCGGATACATCGGCGGAAGGCTCAGGCGCCGCCTCGAGGCAGAATCGCGCGAGCTTCGGTGCCTGGCGCGCCGCCCGGAAGCGCTCGAACCACAGGTGGCGCGGGGCACCGAGGTGGTGTACGGCGACCTCTTAAGGCCCGAAACGCTCCCCGCGGCCATGCGCGGCATATCCACGGCCTGCTACCTGGTGCACTCGATGGCGTCGGGCGGAGACTTCGCCCGGGAAGACCGCGAGGCCGCCAGGGCGTTCGCATCCGCGGCCCGGGCCGCAGGGGTGGAGCGCATCGTCTATCTGGGCGGGCTGGGAAGCGAGGACGCGTTGTCCGACCACCTTGCCAGCAGGCAGGAGGTGGGCCGCATCCTCCGGGACTCCGGCGCCCAGACGATTGAACTGAGGGCCTCCATCATCATCGGCTCGGGAAGCCTCTCTTTCGAGATGATCCGCGCGCTGGTGGAAAGGCTGCCCGTCATGGTGACGCCCCGCTGGGTGCGCACGCTCGCCCAGCCGATCGCCGTCGAAGACGTCATCGACTATCTGGTCGACGCTATCGATGCTCCCGCAGGCCGCAGCCTCGTACTTGAAGTCGGCGGCGCCGACCGCGTCTCCTACGGGGACATCATGGCGGAATACGCCCGCCAGCGCGGGCTGCATCGAGTGATGATCGCCGTGCCCGTGCTCAGCCCACGCCTCTCCAGCCTGTGGCTCGCGCTGGTAACGCCGCTCCAAGCCCGGGTCGGGCGCAAACTCGTCGAGAGCCTCCGCAACGAGACGACCGTCGGCGATCCGAGCGGCGCCGAGATTTTCGATATACGCCCCTGCGGTCTGGCCGAAGCAATCCGGCAAGCGCTGGCGGAAGAAGAACGCGAGATTGCGCAAACGCGCTGGCCCAAGGCGTCTTGACAAGCCCAAGCCCGCTTCCCTATAAACCCCTTACGCTTGGGAGCCGGCGCCGATTCCGGTAGACTGACGACTCAGGCGAAACGCCTCTCACTCCGGCGTAGCTCAACGGCAGAGCAATCGGCTGTTAACCGATGGGTTGTAGGTTCGAATCCTACCGCCGGAGCCACTTAACTTTATAAGTTGTTGATTATACTGAGTTTAATGTAGAATATTAAACATCAGACCCACCATATGACCCACTATATACCACCCTCGAAATGAAAAGGATAAGACCGCTGTAGATGTGGGATTTCTGGTTTGACATCCTCAAGATAGTGTTCGGCATCTTCGGTTTCACAGCTCTGATGGCTACGCTTGAGTTGTATCGCACCACTCAACGGCTGAAGTTGGAGGTGGAGAATTACATCAAGGCAGTGAATTTCGAATGGGAAAGCCAGACAGCGGAGTTCGCACTCATGGACAGGGTACGGGCGTTCGAAGTTCTGCTGAGGAATGTTCAGGCTCAGCAGCCAGGACACCTATAGCGTACAGACGAGTGGAACAAGTCCGCGACGCATTGGAGTTTTTCCACAGAACCAGAGCGGTCTATCAGGGACAGCACTTGCCGCTACCGAAACTCGAAGAATTTCCAATTCAACCACCGAGTCCTGCAATAGAAGCCCATTTCAAGAGCGATATTCTTAAGCGACTAAGAGCGATCAAGTGGTTAGGGTTGAAGAGCCAGCCGAGCAATGAGTAGGCTTTCGTGTGGGAAGCCCGACCCTCAAGGGGTTGTTGAAAAACCGCTTGCGAACCGGGTCGAACCACCCCCTTGGTCGGGATGTCAATACACGTGTAGGTCGGACATATATGTCCGACATATTATGCGACCCGCATAGTGAAGGCGAAAAGGCAGGGCCGCATGTATGCGGCCCCTACAACAGGAGCGGCAATGGCGCCGGAATGACGGTAGTTGTCAATTTCGAGCGAGGGACTCTTTCAACAGCCCCCTCAAGGGGGGAGTGAAATCTAGCGCACACCTTCTGCGGACTTTATCAACTAACCCAACTCTTGTTCGGCTCGATTCCCTCCGCCTTGCACGTTTCCAGGTAATCGTTCACAGAATCGTGAAACGCCTTTTTCAAGCCTTTAGCGGTTTCGGCTTCGTATGTAATCAAATCCCGCACGTGGAGCACCTTGCCGTGCAAGGTTTCGCTTTCCTCGTCGTATTCGATGGAACCCTGATAATTCCTGAATTTCAATACTGATTCGCTCATCGTTGCTCCCTTTCAGCGCAGGTCAATTTCCCTCAAACGCCGCTCTTCGCTCTTTCGAGGGTTGCGACGTTCACCGGGTGCGCACCCCGGCGGCGCTTGTCGACGCGGATATGCAGGCGCGCGGCCTCGGCGGGACTCAATCCCGCTTCCCGCAATTCGCTCCGGCTGAACCCCTTGCCGGGCCGCCAGTCTCCGCGGGCATCCCGCACGAGAGGGATGAATCCGTTTTCCATGCGGGAGGGCTCCGGGGCTTCATCCGGCTCTTCGAGAAGCGGGTCAGTAGCCGCCTCGATCGCCTCCGGTTCGCTCGCCTGAGGCGTTTCCGGCTCGGAAACCGTCGCCGCCACGACGCTTTCGGCTGCATCAGAGGCCGGCTTTCCCCTTTCGAGCAGCGGTTCATCCTCATCCGGCGACTCTTCCGAAACAGACGCCGCCAGGGATTCCTCAACCTCCTGAACCGCTAGAGAAGTGTCGAACTGATCCTGCATCTTCTCTTGAAGATTCCGGGGAGCCTCCGGCTCGGTTTCCTTCGGGACTTCCGATTCGGATGCAGACGCTTCCATGACGCTTTCGACTGCTTCCGAAGCGGCGGCTTCATCTTCGAGTGACGGTTCACGCATGGCTTCCGGCGCGGCTTCCTGTTCCGCCTCGTTCAGCGGCTCGAGGTCGAGGCCGTATTCCTCATACAGCGCCGCTTCACTTTGCGGCACGGGCGTATCCCGCGTTTCAACCATATCCGGCGGCGTCGTGGGTTCTTCATCCTCCGAGGCGGCATCGTCAATCACACGCACCCCGCTTTCCTCAGGAATCTCCGGCGCCACGGGCGAATACCCCTTCACGGCGCTTTCGGCTGCACCCGAGGCTTCCACGAACTCAAGGGGGGCATCGCCGATAGTTTCCGTATCGCTTTCTACAAAAACCTCAGGCTCTAAGTCCGGCGGCTCCACGGCCTTTTCGGCCACGCACACGGTGGTCTCTTCATCTTCCCGAGGCGGTTCGACTTCCTCCGGCGATTCGTCTGCTTCCGGCTCTCCCAGCGGCTCCAGGTCGAGGCCATATTCCTCATACAGCGCTGCTTCGCTTTGCGGCTCCGACTCATTCACCGACTCATCCGAGACCGGCTCCGTCAACGATTCCAGGGCGGGAGCAGGATCGCTTTCCCGGGCATCCGCACCGTTCGTCGAATCCGTGCGCGTCGGCTCATCGGCAGCCAGCAGTTCCAGTTCCATATGAGAGTCATAGTCTTTGCCCTCCGTGTCTTCAGCCGAATACGGCACTCCCGGTTCGATGGCCGTGGGAGGCGGGATTTCGTACCCCTCTTCCGGCTCTCCAGGCGCGGGACTCTTGCCGCGCGTCATACGTCTCAAGAAATTTTTTTTCATGTCGATACCGCCCTCTCGGTGATCGATACATCATTGAGTGAAATAACGAACTTCCGGAAATTACACGGGGCGGTAAAGGAGGTGAGAAAACTAACGGATCAAGACTAGCGATAACAAAAACCTGGTGTCAAGGCGCGCATCGCCAGGCGCGCGGATGCGCAGGAGCGATCATCCAAAGGGAAAACTTGTACAGGCCGGGCGAACATCATTCGTTCAAACCGAATTTGAGCTACGCATCCTTTTGATGGATGGTTTGCAGATCCCGCTCGAGATCTTCGAGGTCGTATTGAACCGGCGTCTTGCGGGCGCGCGCATAGTCCATCATCTCCCACAGGGAAACCCCCGCATCGCGGGCCGCCCGCGCGAGGGTCGCCTTCCCGTCTCCGTACAGCCGGGCGTAGTGCTCCAGCTTCCACTGCCGGACAGCGTTCGACAGCAGCTTTCGCAGGGTGGTCGAACGGTCTGATTGCTCCACGTTCTCGATGAGTTCCAGTTCGCGGACCAGTTCCAGGGGAAGCCTCGCGCCTACCATGCGCTCTTTTTTCATCGCTTCGCCTCCCGTGCGATTCGCAAAACTTCCGCCACGACGGACGGGGAAAGCCACAGAATCCGGGTTATGTCCTGAACCGTGACTTCCAGTTCCTCTAGATCGAGTTGCTCCCGCAAGCATGCTTCCAACAATGCGCCTACGGTGCCGATGTGTTCTATTCCCGCGGCGGCGGCCATGCTTCGGGCCTCTTTATCGTCAACGATCAGTTGCAAGCCCCGTGCACTCGCAAGCGCGATAGACTCGGACTCCCCGTTATCGAGCCGGGAGCGGTCACTGAGTCGTTGCATCAGTTCTTGCTCTTCACCAGTCAAGCGAACCGCCTGCAGCCAGCCGTCTTCCATAGCAGATTCGAGTTGCTCTACGCCCAAGGCGCGAACAACCTTGCCGGCGTCGATTGTCTCCTCCTTCACTACAGGCCCTATCAACACCTCATCGTAGAGTTCTTTCAAAAGCCTCAGGCGACCAATCTTGGCAAAGACGATCAACGGGGAGGCATCGGCTACGATCATTCAACCTCCTGATGGGACCACACCTAGACACAACGAGATGATAACAATTTTTATATTTGTTTACAACAAGGCGATGCGTTTTACATCCCATCAAGTGCTTCAAAAATCGACCGTTGCCTACCTCTATCTCTCCGCCAGTTCCTCCGCGGTCCGGATGATGAGTTCGATGTCCGCGTCCCGCGAGAGCCGGTGGCCGCCGTCCTTGACGAGCGTGAGGCGCACGTCGTCGCCTTTCAAGGCCTTGGACAACTTCAGGGAAGTCTCCCAGAACACGGTCTCATCGCGCATTCCGTGGATGAGGCGCACCGGGCAGGCCAGGTCGATCTCCCCTTGCAGCAGCAGGTGGTTCTCCCCCTCATCGAGCAGCTTCCTGGTGATGGGGTACGGCTCCTCCCAGATATTCGGCGGGTGCAGGACGTACCCCCGCTCGTCGAGTTCTTTTTGCATCTCTTCGGTGAGCCTGTGTTTTTTGAAGTCCGCCGTGAAATCGGGCCCCGACGCCACGCCCACCAGTCCCTTCACGCGCTCGGGCCGGGCCAGGGCGGCGAGGAGCATCATCCACCCGCCCATGCTGGAGCCCACGAGCACCTGTGGACCCTGTGCGACGCCGTCCAGTATCGCCAGGGCGTCCTCCGCCCACTCGCCGATGGTCCCCTCCTCGAACTTTCCCGAGGATTCCCCGTGTCCGCCGTAATCGAAGCGCACGTAGGCGCGCCCGACTTCCCGGCAATGCGCTTCGAGCGCGCTCGCCTTCGTCCCGCTCATGTCCGAGCGGAAACCGCCCAGGAACATCAGGCCGGGCGATTCGCCCTCCAGCCGAAAGTACGCGAGCGAAGATTTCCCCGGCCGGTGAAGAAAACTGGTGGGGGAGTCCGTCATGTCTTCAGGATGAATTATCGAGATGTTCGAGCAAACGGGCGGCGACACCGCGAACCTCTGCTTCCGCCGCCTCGTCGATGCAATTCCCATCCTCGTCGAATACCTTGTGGACGCTCCCGACCGATGCCTGGCCGGGCAGCACCTCTCCGCCGATATGGGTGAGAATGTGCCTCAGGTGCGCGAGTGCATTGTCCGCACTCGGCCCCATCGCCACGCCGAATATGGCGATGGTCTTGCCCTCGAACGTGGAGGGATAGCCCAGGTTGTCGATCGCCAGCTTGAGCGTGCTGCTGATGCTGCCGTGATACTCGGGCGTCGCGATGAGGATGCCCGCCGCCCCCGTCACGAGCGCTTTCAGCATATCGGGGTCTTTCGACTCGCTCGGCTCACCCGGAAGGGGCAGGTCCAGATCGCCCAGGTGGACGCGCTTGACCTCGAAATCGCCCCCGCCCAGCTCATCGAGCGCTAACGCAAGGGCCTTGTCGGTATTGTTTTGCGGCCTGCGGCTGCCGCCGAAGACGAGAATGTAGGGGGTCATTTCCAGAAGTTTTTTCGATTACGCGGCGACGCCGGCCGGTTCGGTCAATACGACGGGTTCGGTGTCCTTGAGAAGCGGCAGAACCTCCCTGCCGAAGATTTCCGCTTCTTCCCTGTGGGGCCATCCATTCATGATGAAGTGGCGCACGCCCGCGTCGTAATACTCGCGAATCACGCCGGCGACCATGTCCGGCGTGCCGACGAACATCGTCCCCGCGCCGCCGCGCACCCGGTTCACGCCCATCCAGATCGTATCGGTGATCCAGAGGCTTTCGCGCGAGCCCATCTCGTTGATGCGCATCTGGCCGGTGGACTCGGTGACGTTCTTCATGTCGCTCCAGGTGCCCGTGTTCGAGATGTCGCTCTTGTCGATGAGCGCCTCGGCGGCGCGCACCGCCTCCTTCTTCGTCTCGCGCACGCAGACGAGATGGCGGATGCCGTAGCTGAGCGGCCGCTCGCGCTCATACGCCTGGGACTCGCGCCTGCCCTCCTCGATGTCTTTTCCGACAACCTCGGGCTCGGCGGCGTACATGACGTGCACGTCCCCGTGCTCCCACGCCACGCGCTTGCCCGGATCGGAGCTTCCCGCCAGGAAAATCGGGGGATTCGGCTTCGTCACCCGCTCGGGGAAGATGCCCGCGTTTTCGATCTCGAAGAACTTTCCCTTGTAGTTCAACGGGCCGTCCGCGTTCCAGAGCTTGCGCACCACGTCCAGAAACTCCCCCGTGCGCGCGTAACGGTCGTCATGCGGCATGAAATCCCCGTATCTTTTCTGATCCACGGGCGTGCTGCCCGTCACCACGTTCAGGGTGCAGCGCCCGCCGGTGAGATAATCGAGGCTGTTCGCCTGCTGCGCCGCGTAGACCGGGCCGGTGATTCCGGGCCGGAACGCCACCAGGAACCTGATCTTCTTCGTCCGGCTCGAAATTGCGCCCGCCGTCGTCCAGGCGTCGATGCAGTGCGTGCCGCACGGTACGAGGATGTTGGCGAAACCCGCCTCCTCGGCCGCCGTCGTGACTTCCGCGAGATAATCCAGGGTGGCAGGCCGATCGGGCGTCTTCTGGTTCACCTGCGACCCGTCCCCCGCCCGGTGGGAGCAGAGCGCCCATATGTATTCGGTGGACATGTCTCGTCTCCTTGGCGCTTCCCGCACTTGCGAGGCGCGCACATCGGAAGAAATCTTAAAGTCTCATCCGGAACACGCCCACCAACATAAAGGCATCGCCATCACGGATCAAGTCCGCAAATCGGCGCAGAAGCGGGGTTGTTGGAAAAGTCCTACTGTCTGAAAACCAACCCCCCTGTCCCCCCTTGTCAGGGGGGTAAAATCAAAGCCCCCCTGACAAGGGGGGTTGGGGGGTTCATAACAAGTGGGGTTGGAGGGTCCGAGACGCACCGCCCGCCGTCATTCCGGCGTCATTGCCGTTTCTGTTGTAGGTCGGACATATATGTCCGACATATATGCGGCCCTCCCCGTTCATGGCATGCGGGTCGCATATATGCGACCCCTACACATCCTCTTTGAACGGCGACCGTAGCCGGGCAACCCAATAGGATTGTCCGGCCCCCTGTGGTTGTCCCTCCCAGGACAGGCACGGAGGCCTGTCCCTACAAAACCATCGCGACCGCTCACGCCACGTGAACCTCCATGCCAGCCGCTCAGCGATTGAATGGCTTCAGGGCGCCTTGTCCAGGACGACCATGTAGCGCCGCTCGCGCCTGCGCTCGACGATGACGTTGCGCCGCTCCATCGCGTGACCCGGCAGACGCAGCCACATCGAATACTCGCCCGGTGCGAGATTCGTCACCGCAAGCGCCGGGTCGGCCTTGCCGTAATACTGGCTCCCGATGAAGACTTCCGCGCCCGGTGGGTCGGAGCGGACGACGAGGCGGCCGGCGCCCTCTCTCGTCAACCGCATCTCGACGGACGTCTTCTTCGCGCGCACGTCGATTTCGAGAACCTGTCCTACATAGCCGGGAAACTCCGCACGGATCGAATGACGCCCGTAGTCCACGCCCTTGATCTCGACGGGCCTGAGTTTATAGGCCTCCCCGCGCGGATTGCCGTTGAAGATGACGACGGCGCCCTCGGGCCTGCTCGTCACGATAATCTCGCCCTTGCCGCTGCGCGGGGTTTCGGCGACTTTTTTCCCCCGGGCGCACCCCGCGCCCGTCGCCAGGATGAGTAGCGTGAACAATACGATGATGGAACGGATGGAACGCTTCGGCGGCCAAAATGAAGCAAAGACTCTCTTTCTCATGCTCATCCCTCCTGTCTTGCGAGACCTGAGCCTTACCCCATTCAATTTACCCTGTTTGGGGCGCGAGGGGAAGCCGCCGAAAAAGATGACCCTTGGCGCGCTTGCCGATTGCCCGTCCATGAGGAATGATGCGGATGGACTCCACAAAACCTATACCGAGGGGAGATGATTCCAAGATGCGGGGACACCTGAGAGGATTGACGAGCTATGGCGACCCGGGCTTCAGCGTTTTCGCGAGAGGCGCCTACGCGCGGGGGTTCGGGCTGACGAAAGAGGACCTGGAAAAACCCATCGTCGGCATCGCCCAGACCTGGAGCGAACTCAACCCCTGCCATCGCCATTTGAGGGAGATCGCCGAGGCCGTGAAGCGCGGCGTCTGGCAGACGGGCGGCCTGCCGCTGGAATTCCCCACCATCTCCCTGGGCGAGATGTACCTGAACCCCACGGCCATGTTCTTCCGGAACCTCCTCTCGATGGACACCGAGGAGATGATCAAGGGCCAGCCCATGGACGGCGTGGTGCTGCTCGGCGGCTGCGACAAGACCC
>WTGD01000372.1 GCA_011523725.1 Nitrospinota bacterium | reverse complement strand
GGCTTCGCCCTTGCCTCGTTGACTCCCCCTCAAGGGGGGAGTGAAATTCGGTGCGTTCCTTTTGTAGGCTTTTTCGACAACCCCATCCACGCAGGCTTCACGGCCGGGGACTTCGCGCCCGGTGTCTTTTCGCTTATGCGGGAATGTTCATATGAAGTTGCGGCGATTTTGAGAAACGTGGTATTCTCCGGCATTATCATAATCATTAAATCATCCAATGCTCTTTCGGTATTACTGTGTTTCCGTTGCAGAGGAATCGAAGGAGAGCCAATCTTCCCGATACACTGAGTGCGTCCCGCCTCGGGGCGTTGATGAGTCCATGACGCAAGCCGCGAAACTTGCGGCAAAAGGGGAGGCTGAAATCGTGGAAACCAGAAAGAACGTACGGGGTCTCATCTTCAAATCGGTATTGGCGGTAATCCTGGGAGTGACGCTCGTCTTCACTGCCGTCACGCCTTCTGAGTCGGCCGTCAAGCGGGTCGTCATCACCCAGGCGGTCGAGAGTCTCGCCTTCGTCAGCAACTACGTGGCGCGCGCGAACGGCTACTTCGCCGAAGAGGGTCTGGCCGCAGAGGTCATCTCCACGCGGGGCGGCGGGCCGGACATCAAGGCCAACCTCGCGGGCCAGGCGGATTTCTCCATCGCCGCGGGCACCTACCAGATCAACGCCGTCAAGGCGGGCGGCGCCCTCATCGCGGTGATGAGCTGTTTGAACCGCAGCATCGTCAACTCCGCCATCCGCACGGACGTCGCCAAGAAGCTCGGCATCACCGCCAAGACGCCCTACAAGGAAAAGCTCAAGAAAATGAAGGGCCTGACCGTGGGCGCCACGCGTCCCGGCGCGCTCACCTACAACCAGGGCGAATACTGGATCCGCCAGGCCGGCTTCACGCCCAACAAAGAAGTGAAGCTCATCGGCGCGGGCGCGGGCCCGGTGCTCGTCGCAGCGCTTCAGCGCAACAAGATCCAGATAGCGATCCAGACGATTCCCGTACCGGAGACGGCCATATTCAAGGGCATCGGCATTCCCTTCGTCACGAACTCGGCGGGCGATGACCCGGAGATGGACCAGTTCATGATGGAGGTCCTGCTCGTGCGGCCTGATTACGCGAAGAAAAATCCCGAGACCGTCCGCAAGGTGGTGCGGGCGCTTCTCAAGGCCAACAACTGGATCGCCAAGCATAGTGCTGAGGATATTCGCAAGAAGATCCAGCTATACTTCGCCAAGACCGACAAGAACCTGTTGCGCGTGAGCATCGAGGCGGTGAAGACGGCCGTCTCGCTCGACGGGAAAATCACACAGCGCGCGGTGGACATCACCCAGAACCTGCTCATCGCCGCCGGCAAGCTCAAGAAAGCGTTCCCCAGGAGCACCCTGGTGACGGACGAATATCTGCCCGGCAAGATGTGAGCAGCTTTTTTACCACTCATTGAAAAACCGCCGGGGATGGGCTTTGAAAAGCCTTCCCCGGCGGCGGAGACTTATGCGCCGTGCCTCCAATTCTATCCATCAAGAACCTGCAAAAGGAATTCTTCTCGCGGGGAAACCGCGTTCTCGCCGTCGAGGATTTGAGCCTCGATATCGAAGACGGCGAGTTCCTCACCATCGTGGGGCCGAGCGGTTGCGGGAAGTCGACGCTGCTCAACTGTATCATCGGGCTCGTGCACCCCACCTCGGGCTCCATCACGTACAAGGATAGAAAGCTCTTTGGAATCAACACCGAGATCGGCTACGTGCCGCAGTCGGACTATCTCTACGCCTGGCGCACGCTCATCAACAACGTCGCCTTTCCGCTGGAGATGCGGGGCGTCGATCAGAAAACCAGACACGAGAAGGCGCGCGAGTTGATCCAGCGCGTCGGCCTCGCGGGCTTCGAGGATCACTACCCCCATGAACTCTCGGGCGGCATGCGCCAGCGGGCCAACATCATCCGCACTCTTATCTATGATCCGGACGTCATCCTGATGGACGAGCCCTTCGGGCCGCTCGACGCCCAGACGCGCATCATCCTGCAGGATCAACTCTTGAAACTCTGGCGTGAGGCGCGAAAGACCGTCATCTTCATCACGCACGATCTCGTGGAGGCCATCGCGCTTGCGGATCGGGTCGTCGTCATGACGAGCCGGCCCGGAAACTTGAGGAGCGTCGCTGAAGTGGACATTCCGCGTCCGCGCGACGTATTCACCATCCACAGCCAGGAGGCCTTCCGGAGGACCTACGATCAGCTGTGGCTGGAATTGCGTGAGGAGGTCCAGCGCAGCGAGGACTGGATGAACAACGGCTCCGCGGCTTCAGATAGCGGATGAGAGGGTTGTTGAAAAACCTTCTTTGACCAGGATTGTGGTTGTAGGGACAACCCTCCGTGGTTGTCCATTAGCAGGACGGCGAAAATGAGGACAGGCACGGAGGCCACGGACAGGCCCTTGAGCCTGTCCGACTACAAACCCTCTACTTGCGGGGATCCCATGCGGGCTTTTTCAACAGCCCCATAAGAGGGGAATTGACATGGTCGACATGATCGATAAAGAGGCGAGCGAGGACAAGGGAGCGAGCGAGGCGGGACGAGGCGCGGCGGAGGCTCCCGCCCGCGTCAAACTGCCCAAGCTGGGCGAGATTCTCCTGACGATTCCCCTGCCGGGCGTTCCGCAGCTCTGGCGGGGTGATTACCTGATAGGCGCGCTCCTGCTGGGCCTCACCGCGGCCGGCTACATGATGTGCTCCGTCACGGGCATGTTCTTTCACGCCATCGCGTTCGTGGACGTATCCATCACGCACACGGGCCGAATCATCAAGAACCCGCGCCTGCGGATGTTCGCCTACCGGGCCGCCTTCGCGGGCGGCTTTCTGGCGATGTGGGAGCTCAGCGCATGGGAGATCGGCCCCAAGCAGTGGCTCTGCGTCGATCCCTTCTGGTTCGGCTCGCCCCTGCGCGTCATGAGCTACATGGTGGAGATAACGCTCTCGGGCAGCATCTTCATCGACACCTGGACGACGATGTACGAGGCGTTCCTGGGCTACATTCTGGGCGCGGCTCTCGGCATCGCCATGGGCTTCATACTGGCGCGGCTGGAAACGCTCGCCAAGATACTCGACCCCTTCATCGTCGCGGTGAACGGCATCCCCCGCGTGGCGATGGCGCCGATTCTCATCATCTGGTTCGGCATCGGGGTGGAATCGAAGATCGTGCTGGCGGTGAGTCTGGTGTTGTTCCTCACTTTCATGAACACCTACTCGGGCCTTCGGGGCGTGGACCCCAACCTCAAGAACCTCGCGCAGGTGATGGGCGCGAACGAGATGCAGGTTCTCTGGAAGGTCACGCTGCCCGCCGCGATGCCCTGGATACTGACGGGCCTCAAGATCGGCGTTCCCTTCGCCATCATCGGGGCCATCCTGGGCGAGTTCATGGCGGCGAGCAAGGGGCTGGGCTTCATGATCCAGCACACGAGCAACCTGTTCAACATCGCGGGCTCGTTCGCGGGGCTCATCCTGCTCATGTTCATCGTCCTGATCGCCAACGCGGCGGTGAACTGGCTGGAGCGCTATCTCCTGCGCTGGCGTCCCAAGCAGCAGGCCGTCGGCGAGAGCGCAACGGACGTGTATTAGGGTTTCAGGGTTCGTCGAATTTTCTGGCCTGCCGGGATAATTTTCTCTTTTTTGAATTTGCGTAGGGGCGGTTCGCGAACCGCCCCTACAGTATATATGCGTCCCTTCGCTTTTGATCATCATTCCGGCGCATGCCGGAATCCAGCACCGATCAAAGAAACAGAGATCGAGGGAATCGCGCCGCCCTAACCGGATAGCCGAGCACACGCTTTTGTCCATTCTCGTCCGCTCTGGATTCCGGCATGCGCCGGAATGACGGCAATCTGCAATCCGGGACCAAGAGGATGCGGAAACCGTGGGGACAGGTCGCGACCTGTCCCCACAGTGTGTTAGCCCTGCGATGTATGACGCGGGCGGGCACGATGGTTTTGTAGGGACAACCCTCCGTGGTTGTCCTTCGTCAGGACAGGCACGGAGGCCTGTCCCTACACCCTCATGCGCCCTTGTCCACCGGCGGCGTAACCCCGATTTCTCCGCGCAGGAGGCGGCGGAAGGCCGCGCGCCGCCGGATGTCCCGCGCGATGGCGCTCACGAAGCGCCTCCATACCACAAAGATAACACCGTCATTACGCCTTTGTTTTTTACGTGAAAGTGCGCGATAGCGTTCGATCTGGGAATCGTTTCGCTCATCTTCCGAGACGACGGGCGGATCGACGTAGAACACGTTTAGCCCGTTCTCCCAGAAACGAGGGATCGCCTGGTCGATTTCCCACATCATCATGGGCGTGTTCTCAAGAAAATGCCGCGCCGCTTCGCGCGTGATGACGTAGCCTTCATTCCCATAGTCGTGGTACCGCACCCGACCGGCCCGATGCCCCGTCGAAAGACGTTCGCAGGGAATGAAGGTTCTGGACGAGCGCCGGTTCAGCTTCACGACGTCGAAGGCGAACGGCCTGCGCTCGAGCGCGTCCAGCACCGCCGGGAGGTCTTCCGATAAAACGGCGTCGTCCTCGAAGATGGCGACCGTTTCGGGGCCGTTCTCCACGATTTCGCGCATCACCCGGCGCTGGCTTATCCAGTTGGCGACCGAGCCGTCGGCCTGGGGCCAGAGTCCCAGCCGCCGCCGGGTTTCCCTATCCACCAGGGCGTAGTGCTCCGAAGTGAGTTCCTTGGCATCGACGGCGGGGTGAAACGTCGCTTCCAGACCCAACGACGTAAATTGTTCCTGCATCCTGCGTCGGCGATCTTCGGCGCGGGCGAGATTGATGACGAACGCTTTCATTGTCGGGTCCCCTCGTGGTGGCGAATATTTTACAAATCCGCCGGATGATTCTGACGCATATCCTCCCGTATTTTCAAAGCTCCTGGCTGCGAGCGCGCACCAGGTCGAAAATCATGTGCTCGTACTGATCAACCGAGGCGTCGAGCGAGAATTCCTGCGCCCTAGTGAGCAACTTGTCCTTACCCGGCGGGGAATCGAGAACGAGTTTCATAGCCGCCGCCAGCGCAGAATCGTCTCCCACAGGAACGAGCGGGCCAAACCGGCCGTTATCCAGAATCTCCGCCGGGCCGGAAGGACAGTTCGTGCTTACGCACGGACAGCCGCACGCCAGCGCCTCGATCAGCACATTGCCTAAACCTTCATACTTCGACGAAAGAACGAACAGCGAAGCGCGACTCATAAAGGCGTAGGGGTTTGAGACCCAGCCGGGCAGGGACACTTTTTCCTGAAGCCCCATTTTTCGGGTCATTTTCTCCAGCCTCTTCCGCCAGTTCCCTTCCCCCAGAATAATCAGGCGGACATCGCTATTCCGGGAGACCTGCCGGAACGCCCGTAAGAGGGTTGGGTAATCCTTGACGCGCGCCAGTCTTCCGGCGCTCAAAATAACGGGGGGACCATCGTCCGACATCCAGGGATGATCGGGAACAAAGTGAGCCAGCTTTGTGATTTCTGCAGTGTCAGTCGGATTATAGATTCGGGAAATTCTTTCACGGGGGATTCCAAGTTCGAGAGCGAGGGTGTCGGCGACGCCTTCCGATACGGCGACGACCCGATCCGCAACTGGGAAGAGAATCGAATATAGCTTTCGGAATCTGCGCTTTCTGTTCAAGAGAACGCTATGCACTGTCGGGATCACTACCGGGGTCAGCCCGGTGAAACCGAGTGCGATCAATGTCGCCGATTTCGCCCTGGGGAGCGAGGGGAGAATACAATCCGGGCGTTCCTCGTCGATGTAGGCGGCCATAGAGCGGGCGTCTTTGAGCAAGTCCGTCCGCAGATTTTTCAGTATTCTCAAACCGAGGCGTCTCGCGAGATGCGCGCGATCTCGAAAACCATGTATCCGTTTCTGCGCCAATAAAGAGCAGTGCGCCTCGGGAGGAATTTCGTCCGCAAGCGTGTCTATATTTTCGAATACGAGAACATCCACACGATACCCTCGTTCAATCAATCCGCGAGCAAGTCTCAGGACAGAGCGCTCCGCCCCGCCGCCGCCCAAGTGAGAAATGGCGAGGGCAATTCGCAGGGATTTTTCCGGTTTGCTCATTTCCGCTTATCCAAGTAGCCTTTGCCAGGGAGCGATGATCTTTCAAGCAGCCTCTCGACGTTATTTCAGAGTTTCGGTTCACGCCGTTTCCACTCTTCGCTTCGGTCGATTTATCGGTTTCGCGAAGAAATTCATAGAATTTTTCATCAATTCACGAAGGACAACTCCGTTCCATCTCAGTGGGCGGATAGTAGCATTTCTTCGTCGACGGAGTAACGACGCGGAACGGGTATCGCCATGCTGGGTCTTGTATTGGGCAAGCGGAAGTGCGGCGAAGGGTGCGGGTAGTGCGACCATTTCCTTCGGAGTTTTATCTGATTCTCGGGCGGACACGCCGGTCCGCCCCTACGGAAAGGGATCATTGCGCCCCGCAGGGGAGAACCTCTCCTCGGATATATTTTGCTCTTCATTCCGTCGCTTGCGGGTCCTCTTGGCGATGGGATAGGTTCCAATCATGCGAGCGCAAGGTAGCTTCCAGGAATCAAGGACCGCGATGGGAAACCTCGTGAAATAAATGACTGCCGAAGCCGGAGCTACAGCCTGGTCATGTTGATATCAGACGAAAGAGCGATGGAGTGGGCGCTCGGGCGTGAGGGCACGCACGAAGTGGTTTCCGAGACCGACCGCCGCGGCCGGCCGCTCAGAACTGTGATTTGCATGGAGACGGGGCTGGTTCGCAATGACCCGGTCCCGGACGATGCGGAATTGGCGCGATTCTATGCGCAGGACTACCGCATTGCCTACAAGGGCGCCGCGAAACCCCGCCGCCGCCAGATTCTGCGAAATTTCCGTCGCGTGGCATCCCACCTGCGAACCTTTCGGGATGTGTATGGCGCAGTGGCGCATGTGCTGGATGTCGGGGCGGGTTCGGGCGAGTTCGCATTCGTGATGGCGCGGCTCGGCAAGACGGTCAAGGGGATCGAACCGAACCTCTCCTACGCCGCCTTTTGTCGCGAGGAAATGAAACTCGACGTGCGCACCGCCAATCTTGCCCCCGATCTGTTCGCGCCCGCCCAGTTCGACCTGATCCGCCTGAACCATGTGCTGGAGCATCTGAACAATCCGGTGAAATATCTCGCCCAGATCGCCTGCTGGCTCAAGCCGGGCGGCGTGCTCTACGTCGAAACACCGAACATCGAGACCGATTGCCGTGAGAAATCGCGCGGCAACATGTTCCATTATGCCCATATCTTCAATTTCAATCCCTGGACCTTGCGCGCCTGCGCGGGTCTGGCGGGTCTAGTCGAGATGCCGGATACCATGCAGCGCTCAGCCGGCGCCACGAGCGTCTTCTTTCGCAGGGATGCTTCCGCTCCGCCTCCTGCCACGGTAGAGAACCCGGAAAATGCCCGCCATGTGCGCGCCATGATTCAGGCGCACTACGCGGGCGCCTTCAGGAAGGGAAAGCTGGCGAAGCCTTTCGTCAAACTCGCCACGCAAGTCGAGGAGACGCTGACGGGGCTGGTCGCAGGTTCGCCCGACGCCATCGGGGAGAGGGTGGCACGCAGTCTTCTCGCAACGATGCGAAGCGGGTAGCGGCATTTCTTCGCCTGCGGGGTAACGACTCTCGGGTTGCGTCCTCTGCGCCCCGGCCGGGTTTCAAGGCGCATTTGCCCGTATTTGCCGTTACCGGGTTTGCGCTCGCGTGGGGCAGGATCGGGCGCGCGAACCGGGAGAATTTCGATGCACTTCAGAAGAGCAAAGCAAATGGATATGGCGGTCCAAATTCCACCGGCGACGGAACCGGCGCTTTCCGCCGGATCGGAATTTCCGAAAAATTCGATAAATATCGATAAATTCACGAGGTTTTTCGATAAATTTCCGAAAAGTGATTCTCTCGCAACTTATTGTAATACAACGGTCTTGGGTAGATATATGAGCGCCGGCGACTCAAGTATGACTGAAAAAAGTTTCAATCCGCCGCATTTGCCCGCATCTGCGATGATTTGAGCGCGCCTCGGCGCAATTTCCGGCATCTGCCCGCAGTTCCCACCTCCACATCGTCTCCGGCGCCCCGGGCCGCGTCCTCTGAAAATCCGGGATGGATTCTCGCGCCGAAATGAGGGATAATGCGCGCTTCCAACGTCAGGAACGATATGAACGCTTCCGGGTTCCATGAATCGGGAGCATCACTTTTCTCATCAAAGGAGTAAGCAAATGAAACCGTCTCGCATCGTGTGTGCCGTACTGATAGCCGTTTTCGCAGCCGCGCTGCCGCTGCAAACCGCCTCGGCCGCCTATCCCGAGAAGCCGATCCAGTTCATCATTCCCTTCGGCGCGGGCGGTGGCGCCGACATCGAGGGGCGACTGCTCGCCAAGGGCATGGCGAAAGAGCTCGGCGTTCCCGTGGTGGCCATCAACAAGACCGGCGCGGGCGGGGCCGTCACCTACACGTTCGTGAAGAACTCCAAGCCCGACGGCTATACCGTGGCCTGGAACTCCACCTCCATTCTCACCACCACGAACATCGGCAACGTGCCGTGGGACTACACGGCGCTCGACCACATCGGGCGGGTCCACTTCCAGCCCTTGACGGTGGCGGTGAACGCCAAGTCGAAATGGAAGACGGTCAAGGATTTCGTGGCGGACTGCAAGAAAAAGCCGAACACGCTCAAAATCGGACACGCGGGCACCGGCAGCACCACGCACTTAACGGCGGTCATTTTTACGGACATGACGGGGTGCAAGGCCATCCTCGTTCCCCTGGGCGTCAAGCGGCGCAACGCAGCGCTTCTGAGCGGCGAGGTCGACGCCATGGGAGCGCCTCTCACGGGGGCGATTCGTCTGGCGAAAGCGAACAAGTTCCGCATCATCACCCACATCACGGGCAAGCGGAACCCGGCCATCCCGGACGTGCCCACCATGAAGGAAATGGGCCACGACATCGACTTCGACCACTTCCGGGGCTTGAGCGTGCCGAAGGGAACGCCCGCCGCGGTGAAGGCGAAACTCGTCGACGCCATGACGAAGTCGGCCAACTCGGCGGCATTCAAGAAACTGGCCAAGACGAAAGGCTTCACGATCGACCCGAGCGGGCCGGAAGAGTTCGGCAAGATGCTCGCCAAACGCGACAAGATTGTCGCCGACATCATGAAGGCGACGGGGGTATACAAGTCCAAGGTGAAGAAATAAGGACGCCAATCGTGTAATACACGGGGGCCGCCTCTCTCTGACGAGGGGGCGGCCTTCGTTTTCGAGTCGTATTCATTTCTTTCGGACGGATTCGGGATGGGTCTGAGAAACATAGTCGGCGGGGTGGTCATCCTCGGGTTTACGCTCTACTACGGCGGCCTCGCCACCCTGCTTCCAAAGCGCACCACGACCGACGCGCCGGGCCCCCATTTTTTCCCCTACCTGATCACCATCTCGATCATCGCCCTCGCCGTAATGCTCCTGATTCAGGGGATGAGGGGACTCAAAGACTCCGGCGGCCTCGCCGACCTGAGACCCGAAAAACCTTCGACGAACGAGAATTTCAGCATCACCCGCGCAGCGGCCGGCCTGCTGCTCACGGGACTTTATTTCTTCGCGCTTTCGATGTTTGGATTTTTCTGGTCCACGCCCGTCTTCTTTGCCGCTCTCATGTGGACTTCAGGCGAGCGCCGCCCACTGGTTCTTCTCGCTCTGGCGATCCTCGTTCCCATGTTCCTGTTCTTCCTGTTCCGCGACCTGTTTCAGCTTCCCCTGCCGAGGGGGAGTTTTCTGGGATGACGCCACATGAACGGTGATCTGCTTCAGGGGTTCTACCTCGCCCTCGCGCCGACGAGCATTCTGGCCACCGCCCTGGGCGCGCTGCACGGCCTCATCTGCGGGATGATGCCGGGGTTGACGACGAGTGCCGGCATCATCATCCTGTTCCCGGTCACCTTCATCCTGGAGCCTACGACCGCCGTGGCGCTCCTGCTGGGCGTCTTCGCAGGGGGAATGACGGGGGGGAGCTTCGCCGCGATTCTCATCAACATCCCCGGTTCGCCGTCGGCATCCGCCACCACGATGGACGGATTCCCTCTTAGCCAGAAGGGAGAGGCCGGGCGGGCGGAGGACGGTTCCAGCGTATCGAGATTCACGGGCGGTCTTTTCAGTTACTTCTTCCTGGTGGTGAGTGAACACCAAGTGAAGAAAGTAGCTATCCCGTTCGGGGCGACCGAGCTTATCGGGTCGGG
>WTGD01000180.1 GCA_011523725.1 Nitrospinota bacterium | reverse complement strand
GGTATGATGAGCATCGAGGTGATGAGCAGAATCCCGATCAGCTTCATGGCGACGGCGATGATGAAGGCGATCAGGAGCATGAAAGCGAGTTTCACGGCGAAGGTCGGTATCCCCTCCGCGCTCGCCAGCTCCTCGTTCACCGTGACGGCGAGAAGGCCCCGCCACAGCCACGTGAGCACGCCCAGCGCCGCCGCCCCGCCGAGATATATCCACCACAGATCCAGCGGGCCGACCGCGAGGATGTCCCCGAAGAGATAGCCCATCAGGTCCACCCGGAGCGTCTCCAGCACGCTGATGGCGATGATGCCCACCGAAAGCGCCGTGTGCGCCAGGATGCCCAGCAGCGTGTCGGTGGAGAGTTTCCTCTGGCTCTGCAGCAAGAGCAGTACGAGCGCGAGGCCGATGCAGGAGGTGAGGATGCCGAGCCTCAAGTCCACCCCGAAGAGGAACCCTATCGCCACGCCGAGGAGCGCCGTGTGGGACATGGAATTCCCGAAATAGGCCATCTTGCGCCAGACGATGAAACAGCCCACGGGGCCCGTGACCAGGGCGACGCCCACCCCGCCCATGAGTCCCCGGAACATGAAATCCTCCATCAGGCGTCTCCTTGATGGTGGTGGGCTTCTTCGGACTCGATGGGGAGTATCTCCCCTTCGGGTCCGTGGACGTGGTCGTGCCTGTGCTTGTAGACCGCCAGGCTCTCCGCCGCCTGCTTGCCGAACAGGGCCAGGTACGCGGGGTGCTTGCTCACGGCTTCGGGATGTCCCGAGCAGCAGACGTGCTTGTTGAGGCACACCACGAGGTCGGTGAACGCCATGACGAGGTGGAGGTCGTGCGAGATCATGAGGACGCCGCAGCCCCGCGCGTCCCTGATCTTCATGATGAGGCGGTAGAGTTCGGTCTGTCCGTTGATGTCCACGTTCTGGATGGGTTCGTCGAGAACGAGCAGATCGGGGTTGCGCAGCAGGGCGCGGGCGAGCAGGACGCGCTGGCGCTCTCCGCCGGAGAGGCTCTGGACGGGATGATCCAGCAGGTTTCTCGCGCCCACCTCGTCGAGATGCGCCTCCATCTCCTCGGAAGACGGCTTTTGCGTCAGACAGAGCAACCTGCGCACGGTGAGCGGAAGCGAAGGGTCCACCTCGAAGGCCTGGGGCAGGTAGCCGACCGAGAGAGCGCCGTTCCGGCGGATCTCGCCCGAGTCGGGCGAAAGCAACCCGAGCAACATGCGGACCAAGGTGGTTTTGCCCGCGCCGTTGGGGCCGATGAGGGTGAGGATTTCCCCCGCCGATATTTCGAGGTCGATGTTCTGGAGAATCGCCGTCTCGCCGATGCGGAAGTTGAGGTTCGCAACTGAAATGAGGGGAGCCCGCGCGTCATTCATCGTCATGACACTCCAGGCACCGGCCGCTGATTTCCATGACGGGCGTCTCCACCAGGAAACCGGCCCGGGTGGCGCTCGCCTCGATGGCCTCGCCGATCGCTTCGCTGTGCGTCTCCGCCACGTTTCCGCAATCCCGGCAGATGAAGAAAAGCGCTCTGTGGGTGTCCGACGACATCGCGCAGCCCACGAACGCGTTCATGCTCTCGATCCGGTGGATGAGGCCGTGCTTCAAGAGGAAATCCAGCGTCCGGTAGACCGTGGGCGGAGCGTTCCGCTCCCCTTCCGCGTTCATTCGCTGGAGTACGTCATAGGCGCCCAGGGGCGCGTGGCTTTCCCAGATGATCCCCAATACCCGACGCCTCAGAGGCGTGAGCCTCGCGCCGCGCTTCCGGCAAAGCGCTTCGGCTTGTTCGAAGGCGCTCTCGATGCAGGCTCCGTGGTCGTGGTTCCTGCCGGGAAAATTCTTGTCTCTCGATGTCATCCAAAATTCCTTGACGGGCAAAATTGCAATGTTATAGTATTACAAAGTAAAGAGTTCCTCAATCCACCAGGCCGAAAGGACCCGACTGATGAAATATATGCTGACCGCCGCGGCTCTGACAATGACCCTGATGACGTACAT
>WTGD01000162.1 GCA_011523725.1 Nitrospinota bacterium | reverse complement strand
GATGGATGTCGCGGAACTGGGTGAGACTTACAGCGCAGCGCGCTATGCGGATGAGGCGATTCTTTGCATCGAGGAAATTCATCGCAGAGGCGCATACCCGCTCGTGGTGGGGGGGAGCGGTCTGTATATCCGCGCACTGGTGGAGGGGTTTTTCGACGGACCCGAAGCGCAGCCGGAAATCAGGAAACGATTGGAGGCGGAGGCATCGAGGCGGGGCCATGCGGCCATGCACGAGCGACTCGCCGCCGCCGACCCCGAAACGGCCGCGAAACTTCATCCCAACGACTTGCGAAGGGTGGTTCGCGCCCTGGAGGTGTATGAGGCGACGGGACGGCCGGTTTCACGTTTGCGCGCCGAGCAAAAAGCGCCCAGGTTCCCCTCTCCGTTGTATATTGGTCTCAGATATCCGGCGTCCGTTCTCGCAGAGCGAATCGAACGCAGGGTGCGGCGGATGCTCTCGGACGGAATGCTGGAGGAGGTGGCGATGCTGGCCCAGAAGAATCTCACCGACGCCCGGGTGTTCGAGGGTCTCGGGTTCCAGGAAGCCCTCGCATTGCGCAGGGGACAGATGACGGAAGAAGAGGCGGTTCGGGAAATATCCAGGCTGCACCGCAACTACGCGAAGCGTCAGCGAACCTGGTTCCGCAAGCTCGAGGGCGTGAACTGGTATGACCCCCAGGGAAAAGATTTCGGGGTTATCTTGGAGGAGGCCCATGATAAGGTATCCCGGTATCTGGGGCTGGAGTCTCGCATGGAGGGTTCCTCTTGAGCGTCGTGCTCATCGGATTCAAGGGGTGCGGTAAATCGACAATCGGCCCTTTGCTCGCCGAGAAAATAGGGTTCTCTTTTCATGATCTCGACCATTTGGTCGAGCAAAGACATTTCGAAGAAACAGGGGAGCGGCAGGGATTTCGTGAGGTTTTCAGGGCGAGAGGCGAAGACTCTTTCCGCGCGCTGGAAAATCACTTGCTGCGCGAGCAACTGGGACGGGAAGACCTCGTTCTTGCGCTGGGCGGTGGGACGCCGATGGCGACGGGCGTCGATTCTCTGCTTGCGCCCCATTGCGTGGTTTATCTCCGGGTGCCGGAAAATGAAATCATCGAGAGGGTGCGCGCCGATGGCTGGCCCGCCTATCTCGAGAACGAAGTGGAGCCGGAAGAAGCGTTGCGTCTGCTTTTCAAAAGGCGCGTTCCGCGCTATGAAGAACTCGCGAAGTTAGTCGTTGAGAACACGCGCGCGCCCGAGGAGGTCGTCGCGGCGGTTCTCCCGGAAATACGCGCGGTGCTGTCGCAGCCCGAGAGCTAGAGAGGAAGATCGTGTCGAACACGTTTGGCCGTTTGTTTCGCTTTACCACCTGGGGGGAGTCCCACGGCCCCGCCCTGGGCGTCGTGGTGGACGGCTGTCCGGCGGGACTGCCGCTCGATGAATCCGATTTGCAGCGGGATTTGGACCGCAGACGGCCGGGTCAGAGCCGGGTGACGACCCAGCGCAAAGAAGAGGACCGGGCCGAGATTTTATCCGGAGTTTTCGAAGGCGTGACGACCGGGCATCCCGTCTCGATAATCATCCGGAACAAGGACGCCGATTCGAGCAAATATGAACCCCTGCGCCACCTGTTTCGCCCGGGACACGCGGATTTCACCTATATCCGCAAATGGGGGATTCGGGATCACCGGGGAGGTGGGCGTTCCAGTGCACGGGAGACGGCCGCGCGTGTCGCGGCGGGAGCGATAGCCAAAAAACTCCTTGCCCGTCTCGGCGTATCGATTTTGGGCTACGTCGATCAGGTGGGAGATGTTTGCTGGGATGGTGCGCGCTTCGACGCGGACGAGATAGAGCGAAACATCGTGCGCTGCCCGGACGCGAAAACGGCCTCCCGGATGGAGGCGGCTATTCTCGAAGCCAGGAAGGCGGGCGATTCGGTGGGTGGGGCCATCACTGTTCAGGCCGATGGCGTTCCCCCCGGCTGGGGAGAGCCGCTTTACGGGCGTCTTGACTCCGATCTCGCAGCGGCGATGATGAGCATCAACGCGGTGAAGGGAGTGGAAATCGGTTCGGGCTTCCGGGCCGCAGGCATGCGGGGTTCGGAAAACAACGATCCGTTCGAAGTTGTAAACGGCGAGACGGGGGTGAGGACGAACAACGCGGGCGGGATTCTGGGCGGCATTTCCACGGGCGCGCCGGTCGTGGTTCGCTTCGTGGTGAAGCCGACCTCCTCCATTTTACTCGAACAGGACACCGTGACGACGTCGGGAGAGAAAACGACCGTGAAGGTGGAAGGAAGGCACGACCCCTGCGTGGCGACGCGAGCGGTACCCATCGGCGAGGCGATGATGGCGCTCGTGCTGGCGGATCATTGGCGTCTCAGTCTGGGGAGCCGCATCGAATAGCCTGCTAGATCGACCTGATTATTTAGATGAAATATATTGAGTAAAATCATTGAAATAAAACACTTTATCTTTCGGAGAGTATTATGAAGCTGGGCGTTGTGGGCTTGGGCGTCATAGGCAGGGCCGTGGTGAAGGCGGCAGATGAGGGAAGAGTGCCCGTCGAAATACCGGTCGCCGCCACCCGGTCACCCGATAAGGTAAAGGATTTTCTGGCGGGTCTTGAGAATCCGCCGTGCATGACGGATCTGGCGGGCGTGGCGCAGGCGGCAGACGTCGTGATGGAAGCCTCAGGCGGAAACACCGTGGAGGCGATTTGCCATGAGAGTTTCACACGAGGAAAAGACGTCATCATCAACTCCGTGGGAGCGCTTCTGGATAGGGATGATTTGATCGAAGAAGCCAAACGGAGCGGTTCGCGCATCTTCGTTCCTTCGGGCGCCATCATAGGGCTCGATGGCCTCAAAGGGGCATCGGCCGGCAGCATGGAATCCGTCACCATGACGACGCGAAAACCGCCCGAGAGCTTAAGAGGGGCCCCCTATATCGAAGCCCAGGGTATCGATCTCGACTCCATGGATGAGCCGACGGTGATTTTCGAGGGCACTCCCCTGGAGGCGTGCAAGGCGTTCCCGGCCAACGTGAACGTATGCGCCGCCGTAAGTTTTGCGGGCATCGGACCGCGCAGGACGAAGATGCGGGTTGTTTGCGACCCCACTGTAAATCGAAACATCCACGAGGTTGAGGCGGTAGGGGAATTCGGGCGCTCTTTCATCCGTATCGAAAACGTGCCGTCCGAGAATCATCGAACGGGCATATTGACGTATCTCTCGACTTTTTCCTTCCTTAGAGATCGAACATCCACATTGATTGTCGGCACCTAGCCGCTTGGCTTGCGCCAGGCTGAATGGAGGGTGGTTTTTTTGGACCGCAACGTCGTTTTTTTCGTGCCCGAGGCGCGCGCGCCCATCGAATCGCTGCGGAACATGCTCGAACCTCATGGCGAGTTTCGAGACGGCGGCAACAGAAAGTGGACAGAAGACGAGTTGGTGCGCGACGCCCATGAATGGGACGCTCTGCTGGTGACTTCGAGAGAGCAAATCACCGAGCGGGTGATCGGGGCGGCGACGCGCCTGAGGCTCATCGCCAAGATCGGCGTGGGCGTGGAAAATATCGATATTCCCGCTGCCACGAGGCGAAAAATTCCGGTGACGAACTGTCCGGGCGCCAACGCCGTCGCCGTGGCGGAAGCGTCTCTCGGGCTGATGCTGGCCGCGAGCCGCCGGATTCCCCAGGGGATGGAGAAGTTGCGCAAAGGGGGCTGGCGTGAAGGCATCTGGATCGCCAACGAGATGAGCGGGGCGACGTTCGGCATCGTGGGTTTCGGGAACATCGGGCGGGAACTGGCCCGGCTGCTGTCCGGCTTTCAGGGCCGCATCCTGGCGTATGACGCGTTCGTGGATGATGAGGCGATACGCAAGGCGGGCGTGGAGCCGGTGGATTTGGACAGGTTGACGAGCGAGTCCGATTTCATATCGATTCATTGTAGTCTTACGCCCGAGACGCGGCACATGTTCGATACCCACAGGTTTCGGTTGATGAAAAAAACGGCGGTGCTCGTGAACTGCGCGCGCGGGGCGATTATCGATGAGGCGGCGTTGATTCAAGCACTCAGGGAAGGGGGAATTGCCTCGGCCGGCATCGACGTTTTCGAGGAGGAACCTCCGAAGTCGGATAATCCGCTTTTCAGCCTTCCGAACGCCGTGGTGACGCCGCACTTCGCCGGCGCAAGCCACGAGGCGCGCGAGCGCGTGAACCGGCTCGCCGGCGAGAACGTGCTGGCCGTAATGCGGGGTGAGCGCGTGAATCCCAAAACGCTTCTCAATCCCGAGGTCTACAAAGACCCGTCTTGACCTGAATTTGCGTGTGATTTATTTGTCCCGGAGGCTTGCGTCCATACGCGTCGAATCACTATACTTGCGCGGTTGTCCGAAACTCCGGATTCCACAATCCCACAGTGCTGGAGGATGTTTTTTTGGAAGGCGCAACTGAGCAAATCTGGATGGACGGAAAGTTCGTCCCCTGGGATGAAGCCAGGATTCATGTCCTCACGCATTCGCTGCACTACGGATTGGGAGTATTCGAGGGAATTCGCTGCTACCGGACCGAGCGTGGCTCCGCCGTTTTCCGCCTGGAGGAGCACATGCGGAGGCTCTATGATTCCGCACAGATCGTGGGTCTCGAAGCGCCAGTCTCCCAGGATGACTTCACCCAGGCGGTGCTGGAGACGATTCGAACGAATCGGATGGAGGCGTGCTACATTCGGCCGCTCATCTGGCTCGGTTACGGCTCCATGGGGGTGAACCCCAAGGGGTCGCCCACGCATGCGATGGTGGCCGTGTGGAGTTGGGGAGCGTATCTGGGCGAGGAGGGTCTGGCCAAAGGCATCAGAGTCAAGGTCTCGTCCTTTACGTCCCATCATCCGAACAGCTACATGACCAAGGCCAAGACCACGGGCAACTACGCCGTGAGCCAGATGGCGAAGCTCGAAGCCGTCGGTGCGGGTTTTGATGAGGCGCTCATGCTCGACCCGGAGGGTCTTGTGACGCAGGGTTCGGGCGAGAACATCTTCATCGTCAGAGACGGCGTGATCAAGACGCCGCCGCTGCATGGAGTGCTGGGCGGGATTACGCGCGACACAATCGTCCAACTCGCCGATGAGCAGGGTGTGGAACTGCAGGTCGCTCCCTTTGCGCGCGATGAAGTCTACGTGGCGGATGAGGCTTTCTTCACGGGAACGGCGGCGGAGGTGACTCCCATCCGGGAGGTGGACGGCAGAACCATCGGCGCGGGTGAGCCCGGTCCGGTGACGAAGAGAATCCAGTCCGCATTTTTCGAGATCGTGAACGGGCGCGACGAGAGCAAGCTTGAGTGGCTGACCTTCATTTAAGACGAGGAGAAACGAGAAGTGCCGATTTACGAGTATGAATGCAGCGCATGTGGAGACGAGCACGAAGTCATCCAGAGAATGGGGGCTGGTGCGCTCAGGAAATGCCCGAGTTGCGGAGCGCTCAGACTCAGGCGAAAAATCTCCCGCTCCGCCTTCCACCTCAAAGGCGAGGGCTGGTATGTGACGGACTACGCCTCGAACGGCAAGAGCAAAGAGAAGGACCCTCAGAGCCCCGTATCCGATTCGAAATCAGAGAGCAAATCCACCGACAAGAAAGAAACGGCGGCCACGAACGGCGCGGCCTCGAAGCAGACCGAAAAGAA
The DNA here is from genome assembly GCA_011523725.1 of Nitrospinota bacterium. Classification (GTDB taxonomy): domain Bacteria; phylum UBA8248; class UBA8248; order UBA8248; family UBA8248; genus Bin107. Next base: position 4,804 of record WTGD01000162.1, on the reverse strand, counting down.
AAAACCCGAACCTGTGGCTGCGGGCTAGTTTTTCGGTAAAAAAGCGACCATCCGCACGATACAGCCGTCCCCGCCCGTCCATCGCCAGGGGAATGCGGCCAGGGCGAAGCGTTTGCCCACGACCTTGTCGATGTCTCCCCCCACGTTCTCGAAGCCGACGATTCCATTCCCCAGAAGCGCGCGGTGGCAGGGCTCCCAATAGGGGAAAGCCTCGCTCGTGGGGCGGTCGAAGCGTTGCTCGTATTCCTCCAGGGTGAACGGACAGATGGGCTGGGGCCCCCAGGCGATTTTAGTCCCCAGCGGATGGTCGAGTGCCTGCTGATCCACGCCCACGCCCTTCACGCCGCGCTCCACGAACCATTCACCCGCCTCCTTGTAAAGACCAGGGGAGTAGATGAAGTATTTGGTGTTGTCGCCGTAGTAGCGGTGCCAGCCGGTATGGACGATGACGATGTCGCCCGGGCGAATCTCCGGCCTTGCGTTCTCGAGATCCTCGGGCGTAATGACTTCCCATTCCTCCTTGGGGATATCGACGCACACGGCGTTGCCGAAAAAGCTCTCGAGCGGCACCTCGTCCATGAACGGCATGCCCTCGATCACGTGCGCGGGCGCGTCGGTGTGGGTCGTGCAGTGCATGAACGTGGTGATTTGCTGGCTCAGCACCTGGCTCTTGGCGTGATAGTGGAATCGCTCGATCTTGAGATCGGGGAAATACGGCCAAAGCGGGGCACCGTGACCCCAAGGATGGCTCAAGTCGATGATGTCGTAATCATCCAGGCGGTCCGTGTCGATTATCATGGTATATTCGTCCTTCCGGGATAGTTGCGAGAAATCTGGTATTGGTTTCAGAAAAATGTAGCAAAGATTCAAAGCCGCCGCCATGAATGCGTGTTTTGCGCAGTTATGAAGATGAAAGGGAAGATGTGGAAGCTCATGAATGCCCCGCATGCGGTTTGAGATTCCGGCATGCGAGTCCGAATGCGTGTACCGCCTGCGGTCGGGTGCATTGCCGCAACTGCCTCAAGGTGTTCCGGGACGAGATGGAAGATGAACCGGAGGGTCACTTCATCGTTTTATGTCCCGAATGTGAGGATTCCATCTCCTGGCGAGTGGATGCGCAGGAGGTTTTTGCGTCGAACTGGGCGGAATATGGTGGATGAGTCTTGGGCGAAGTGAAAATGCGAGACGCATCTTGCCAGAGGGCATGAGGAGAGGCTAAGTTACATCCTCTTTCTGCCGGAGTGGCGGAATTGGTAGACGCAGTGGACTCAAAATCCACCGGGGGCAACCCCTTGCCGGTTCGAGTCCGGCCTCCGGCACCAATGAAGAAAATGTATTCGATTCCAGGTTGTCGTTTTCATCTTTTCGGCTCTGTTGCGCGAGCTTTCAAGATGTTTGCTTCAATCCTCGTGGTATTTCGCCAGGTTCCATGTGATCGGAACCTTTCGCGTATGTTGGATTTGTTTCGCTGCCGCGTTCGTGGTATACACATCTAGTATGTATGTAAAATTCGTATGAATACAAAAGAGATTCTTAGAATACTGAAGAGAGAAGGTTGGAAAGAGATAAGGAGGAGGGGCTCTCACGTTCAATTGAAACACGAAGACAAGCCCGGTCTGTTGACGGTTCCCCATCCGAAACGAGACCTGCCGGTGGGGACTCTCAGAAGCATCGAAAGACGGAGCGGGTTAAGGCTGAGGAGCAGATGAAATGCCAATGTATTACGCTTTGTTGAGAAAGAACGAAGATTCGGATTTTGGTGTTGATTTCCCGGATTTTCCCGGCTGTGTCACGGCGGGTGAAACACTCGACGAGGCGGTCGGTATGGCCGAGGAGGCGCTTAACTTTCATATCGACGCGATGCTTGAAGATGGTCTCGATGTGCCGGAACCTTCGAGTCTGGAAAATGTCAACGAAGAAGGGGCCGTCGCATTTTTGGTTCGCGCCTACGAGAGAGCCAAAAAAAGATACAATGTCACCCTTTCGAGTTGGGTCGTTGCCCAAATCGATGCCTGCCCGGAGGTTGCGAGGGGAAGTCTGAGCCGCTCCGCTTTTCTCGAAGAAGCGGCGAAAGAGAGACTTGCGGATTCTCGGTAATTGCCGGTTGCAGAAGGTGTGCTTCATTTGATTTGTCATCTGGTTAAGGTATTGTTTCTCGGTAATTATCGAGTAAATGAATTTAGCTGCTGACCTCTGGTGTCGTTTGTTGCGTAGAACGCTTCACGACCTGCGGCGCCGATAATGCGTTTCGTCCAAGTGGATTGCCGATAGGACAAGAAAGTCTCCATGCGCGTACCCCTTTATGACTTGAAAGCTCAAAACGGGCCGCTGAAAGCGCAGATTTTGGCGGCGGTCGAAAACGTGATGACTCACCAGAGGTTCGTCATGGGCGAGGAGATTGGCGTTTTCGAGTCCGAAATGGCGGACTATTGTGGAGCGGAGCATGCCATTGCCGTCTCCTCAGGCACGGACGCTCTGCTACTGGCTTTGATGGCGTACGACGTCCGCCCGGGTGATGAAATCATCACTTCGGCGTTCACGTTTTTCGCCACCGCGGGCGTTATCCATCGCCTGGGCGCGAAGCCGGTGTTCGTGGATATCGACCCTGGCACGTTCAATCTCGCGCCGGAGCGGCTTGAAGAGGCGATCACGCAGAATACGAAAGGGATCATACCCGTTCACATGTACGGCCGCTGCGCCCCGATGGGGGAGATTCTCGAAATCGCCGAACGCCACCGGCTATTCGTCCTGGAAGACGCCGCCCAGGCCGTCGGCGCGCGGATGAGTCCGGGTATGGCCGGCGCTATCGGGGATGCGGGTTGCCTGTCGTTTTATCCCACGAAAAACCTGAGTGCGCTTGGCGACGCCGGCATGGTTTTGGTCAAAGACGAAGCGCGGGCCGAACGCATGCGCAGGCTCAGGATTCATGGCTCTCCCGATAATTCCGAGTATCTGGAAGTAGGCGGGAATTTCAGGATGGATACGGTGCAGGCGGCCGTCTTGTCCGTCAAACTAAAGCGCCTGGAAGAATGGATCGCAAAGAGACGGCAAAATGCCCGTAAATACCATGAAAGATTCGAGGCCGGCGGGATTATCGGGGAGCGGTTCGTGCCGCCCTCGATTTTGGATGCGGGCCATGTGTTTCACCAATATGTCGTACGCACACCCGAGAGGGACGCGCTACAGGAACATTTATCTCGAAATGGTGTCGGTTGCGCCGTGTATTATTCCTCTCCCTTGCATCTCCATCCTTGCTTCGATGGCTATCGGCAAGGGGATTTTCCCGAGAGCGAAGCCGCAGCGGCCCAGGTTTTGTCGCTTCCCGTCTATCCGGAATTGCCGGATGTCGACCTCGATTTTGTGGCGGATACCGTGATTCGATTTTTTGAATAAAGTTCTGCGCCGTGTTCAAGCAGGCCGTTGATTCAGTTTTTCAGTGTCAGATAGAGAAGCGCCAGAAGAAGTCCCGCCACCCCGAACCAGAGGATCTTCCCTTCTGTTTTGAGGTAGTTCCGCCATTCGGCCCTGTCGTCTTCGGTGAATGGTTCCCTGCGCGTCCCGTCATCGTGCGGGCCGGTGATTTCCTGATATAAGTCCTTTTCCCTCGGGGTGTCTGATTCTTGTTTCTGGCGGTTTTGCGCCGTCCAGTTCAAGAGAGCGAAATAGGCGAGAAAGGCGGTGATCGCCAAAAGCCCTGTGATTCGGGCGGCTGTGTGATCGCCAAACACCCAGCTCCCGATTCCCACGCCTAGAATGACGAGAAGAAAAACCGGGGAACAACCGGTGAGCATGTTTTCTCCAATTTCGTTAAAATGATTCCGGTTATCCGATATCTGAAAAAGACCTACTCCTTTTTCCGCCCGATGCGATTTTCCTCGCCTCGCATCAATCGTCCGATGTTGTCCTGATGTTTCCAAATCACCAACAAGGAGATCAGGGCGGATGAGGTGCATACCGCTGTGGAGTAGTTCATCCAAAAGCTCGCGAGCGGCACCGCCGTGGCGGCGAGCATGGAACCGAGAGAGACGTACCGCGTTACGGCCACCACGAGAATGAAGACCAGCGCGGCGAGGGCCGTTGGTCCCGGGGTCAGGAGGGCGAACACGCCCAGGCCGGTGGCCACGCCCTTGCCCCCGCGAAATCCCGTGAACGGTGAATACATGTGCCCGAGCACCGCCGCGAGAGCGGCGATGGGTTCCAAAGCAGGGGCAGAGACGCGCGAAGCCACATAACGGGCGAAAAGGATGGCTGCAATGCCTTTCAGCACGTCAAGCAGGAGGGTGAGAACACCGCTTTTCCAGCCACTCGTTCTCAAGACGTTCGTTGCGCCGATGTTGCCGCTTCCGGATTTCCGCGGGTCCTCGGCGCCGAACAATCGGGTGATCACCACCCCGAAGGGTATGGCTCCCAGGAATCCGCCGACCAGGATGACGAGAAAAAACGCGATCATTCAGAGATGGCTCGAGCGATTTGCCGAAAATAATCAACCGCAGAAACCACTGCCGCTATCATGGCGGCCCAAATCAAAATGGTGCCCAGCGGCGGGAAAATACTCAGGATGAGGAAAAAAATCGCCGTGACCTCCAGGCCCATCTTGATTTTGCCGAGAAAGCCCGCCGGTACCACCAGACCCCGGCGCAAGGCCACGGCGCGAAAAGCCGTCACCAGAAGCTCCCGGCCCAACAGGATGCCCACGACCCAGGCGTCCACTTTCCCCAGCGATACCAAGGGGATCAAGGCGGCGACGATAAGCAGCTTGTCGGCCACGGGGTCGAGAATCTCACCCAGAGGGGTGATCTGGTCT
>WTGD01000437.1 GCA_011523725.1 Nitrospinota bacterium | reverse complement strand
TTCAAGAGAGGAGTGATGTCTCTTCTCTTCCCACTTGGCTCCATACTCAAAATCAAAAAACCAGCACTTGGTTAACAGCCCTCGCTTGGAGCAGGGGCGGGTGGGGCGGAGGCGAAACGCTTCTCTCACGCGCCAAGGCGGGTTTTCCCGAATGGTTCACCGGCCCTGCGAAACGCGTCTCAGCCCGCGATGTCTTCGCCTCCGTCGACCCGGATCAAATCGCCCGTCATCCACTGCGTGCCGGAGGCGGCGAGCGTCGCGATGGCGTCGGCTACTTTCTGCGGCGTCGTCAGTTCCCCGTGCGGGTTGATTTTCTTCGTGCCCTCGATCATCTCGGCGTTGCCGGGGATCTTGCGAAGGGCGGGCGTGTCCGTGACGCCGGCCTGGATGCTGTTCGCCGTGATGCCCCTGGGCGCGAGTTCGACCGCGAGCTGGCGGATATGGCTCTCTAGAGCGGCCTTGGCCGCCGATACGGCGCCGTATGTTTTCCAGATGCGGTGTCCGCCCGCGCTCGTCATGGCGTAGATGCGGCCCCCGAATCCCATGAGGCCGCGCCGCACGAGCGCCTGGGTCCAGTAGACCAAGCTGTTCGCCATGACGTCGAGGGTCATTTCGAGTTGCCGGGGGGCGATGGCGTCTTTTTCCTCATCGGCGATGTAGGGCTTGAGCGTGCCGAAGGCCAGGCTGTGCAGCAGGATGCGCACCGCGCCCTCCGCGCTCCCGCCCAGATGCTCCTCTATCTGATCCAGAACGCTTTCGCGCTCTTCATGGCCCGCCGCGTTCACGTTGAAATAGAGCGACTGCGCGCCGTTGTCTTTTATCTGTTCCCGAATGCGCTCCACGTTGGGAAGCGTGGCTTTCCTGTCGAGGTGAACGCCCATGATGTTCACGCCCAGACTCGACAGCTTGAGGGCGTTCGCTTCGCCAAAGCCGCTGCTGGCCCCCAGTATGAGCGCCCAGCTTCCTGCCAGATCCGAGTTCGGCACGTCTTCTTTCTCCTTTTCAGGCTGCGGTTCGTCGCATTTTCATTGGTTATAGCACATTCAGGCAAGATTAGGAGTTTGCCCAGGCGAGCTAGATTTTCACGGGTTTCCCGCGGGCGGGCCTCTTCCGTATTGATGAGGATAAACCCTGGAGTGGGTAGTAGGGACAGGTCGCGACCTGTCCCTACAGCCGAGCCTGTCGAAGGACGTATCGAAGGGCGAAGTTCGCGCCTGCGGGGGTCAAACGCGAGTGATGAAGGAGCGTCAAACGCGCTCGCTCCCAGGGCCGGGCTTTTCAGCAAGCCCTTCCCGCTTCGGTTTGTCCCGCATTTCCCCGCATTTGCGCTCACGCCGTTCAGGGCGCGAACGTGTATGATATCGAAGCGGGTCGTTGTGCTCGGAAATAAGGAATTTCCGAAAAATTCGATAAAATTCGATAAATTCACGGGGTTTTTCGATAAATTTCCGGGGTAAAAAGATACGTGATTCATTGAATTTTTTAATGGAAACAGCCGTGTTTCGCGGATCCGGACTACCGACAGAAAGACTCGATTTTGACGGGGAGGGGTACAACCGTATTTTGCATTGGACGATGGGGAAATAGAATGGTAAATTTCGATTTGTCTTGATTGCAGCGTGTTTTGACCTCGCGGGGTCCGGAAGATGCGCGGGGCATTGAATTTATGGGGAGAATACGACTCATGCGAAAAATGGCTGGTATCTTTCTGGCGGTTGGAATGGTTTTCGTTGTTGTAGGGTGCACGACGCCCCAACACAATGTCTGGTTCAAGCGCGGCGTGGGCGTAAAGATGGACCAGGCGGTGAAGGACCTGAAGGGTTGCGCGATGAAGGAAGAGTTCATATTCGATGCGAAGGCCAAAGGCGGCCCCGAGGCGACGAGTTCCGTAACGTCTTATGAGCAGAGCAAGTTCGATTCGTGCATGATGGCCAAGGGCTTCAAGAAGAAAATGATGAAATAAATTCCGGGAGCGCGCTGTGAGCCTGCCGGACAGGGGAAGTGAACTCCCGGCGGCGCGCTTCATAGATTTCAGGAAAGCCTCGAGAAGAGCCGGAGAATCCGTTCTCCGGTTCTTTTCTTCTCGGGCATGAGTGTCTAAAACGCATATCGCTGACAGCCAGGAGATGAGAATGAGCCAGGGCGAGGGGCCATCCCGCCGGGAGGTCGAGCAGGCGGCGGGTCTCAAAACTTTCGAAGACCACCGCGCCGAGGGGCCGGACGCCGTCACGTGCGGCGTGCTCACTGTGAGCGATACGCGAACGGAAGAGAGCGACACGAGCGGCAAATTGATCATGAACATGCTGAGCGACATGGGCCACAAGGTCGCCTTTTACCGCATCGTGAAGGATGAACCAGACCAGATTCGAGAGGCCCTGCTCGATGTCTGTTCGGAGCCCGGCATCCAGGTGGTGATATCGAACGGGGGGACGGGCATCACCAAGCGGGATACGACGTATGATGTCGTCGTTTCCCTCATTGAGAAGGAAATGCCCGGCTTCGGCGAGTTGTTCCGCCACGTGAGTTTCGAGGACATCGGCACGGCCGCCATGCTCACCCGCGCAACGGCGGGGACTTGTAAGGACACCATCATCATGACGCTTCCCGGTTCGGGGAACGCCTGCCGCACGGGAATGGAAAAAATCATTCTTCCAGAAATCAGCCACATGGTCCGGGAGGTCCTGAAGCCGTAAGGCATTCCGCCAAGGGTCCGGGGCGCCGTCGTCGGCTCGATAAGAACATTCTCGATCCGCCCCGGAAATCAAGGATTTTCAACAATCCCCTCGTCGGGGGCATAGCCTTTACCCCCCTGACAAGGAGGGTTGGGGGGTTGCCCGTAGGGGCGGCCCTCTGTGGCCGCCCGTATCGAAAATGTTCGTCTCCGTGGTTGTCTTTTATAAGGACAGGCACGGAGGCCTGTCCCTACGGTCGCCGTTCGAGGGCGGGGCTTGTTGCAGGACAACCTTCTGTGACCGCCCGTCGGTCATATTCACCCCGGAATACGGCAACGCATCGGGTGAAATGGAGAGCAGGCCCCGCCTGGTCCACCCGGCAGCGGATACACGTCCCTCAAGTTGACACGAGATATCCAAAAGACTAATTTTAACGCGCATTTCGCGCGGGGCGGAGGCCCCTTTCGTTTGATATGAGGTTCGTTTCCATGGAAAGTCATGCGGTATACCCGGGAACCTTCGACCCGCCGACGAAAGGGCATTTCGACGTCGTTCACAGGAGCCGGCGGCTTTTCTCGAAGGTTACCGTGGCCATCTCCGTTCACCCCTCGAAAACGCCGCTGTTCAGTTTTGAGGAACGCAGGAATTTCTTCCTCGAAGAATTCAGGGAGTCGAACCAGATTGAGGTTGTGAGCTTCGAGCGTGAACTGCTCGTGGATTTCGCCACAAAAGTGAATGCCCAGGCTATCATTCGCGGCCTGCGCGCCGTGAGTGATTTCGACTACGAGATGCAGATGACGCTCATGAACAGAAGGTTGAATGAGGAGATCGAAACGATTTTCCTCATGCCCAGCGAACAGTACAGTTTCCTCAGTTCCAGCCTGGTAAAGGAAGTCGCCTCACTCGGTGGAGACGTGAGCGAACACGTATCCCCATCCGTGCGAGAGGCGCTCGGCGAGCGGCTCCGCTCCTGACGTTCATTTTCTAACTCTGGAGTTTTTCATGCGTTTTGCATCCCGAATGAGTAAGTTGCCTCCCATTCCCACGCTGGCAATGAATACCAAGGCCGCGGAAATGAGGGCGCAAGGCATCGACGTCATCTCGTTCGCAGCCGGGGAGCCCGATTTCGATACCCCCGAACACATCAAGGAAGGGGCCATCCAGGGCCTGCGCGACGGCGCCACGAAATACACGGCCGTTCGGGGCATACCCGCCTTGCGGGAGGCGATTTGCGATTGGGCCGAGGAGCACAAGGGTCTCCGGTATGACCCGAAAACGGAAGCGATAGTCACCGTGGGCGGGAAACAATCGGTCTTCAACGCCTTGCACGTTCTCGTCGAGGAGGGCGATGAGGTCGTCATCCCCGCGCCCATCTGGGTGGCGTACGAGCCCGTCGCCACCCTGACCGGGGCGAAGGCGGTCCTGGTGGAGACGAGCGAGGAAAACGCCCATAAAATGACGGCCGAGCAGTTGCGCGGAGCCGTCTCCGAGCGCACGAAAATCGTGGTGATCAACAGCCCGTGCAACCCCTCGGGCTGCGTCTACAGCCGTGAGGAGCTCGAAGCGATCGCCGAGGTGGTGTTGTCGACCGACGCGATGGTCATGTCGGATGAAATTTACGGAAAAATCACCTATGACGGTGAGGAGCACGTTTCGATAGCGAGTTTTTCCGACGAAATGAAAGCAAGAACGCTCGTTCTGGACGGGTTCTCGAAAACCTACGCGATGACGGGCTGGCGGTTGGGCTATACGCTCGGGAGGCCTGAAATCATCGAGGCCATGGACACGCTGCAGGGCCAGAGCACGAGCAACGCCACCTCCTTCGCCCAATACGGGGGGGTGGCGGCCTTGAGGGGCTCGCATGAATTTCTGGGCGATTGGGTGGCGCAGTACGACGCGAGAAGAAAGGCGATCGTCGAGGGGCTGAACTCCATCGACGGGCTGAGCGTCGTGAACCCCAAGGGCGCGTTCTACGCCTTCCCCAGTGTGAGCGGCGTATTCGGCCGCCAGGGGCCGGATGGAGTATTAAAAAATTCAATGGATGTGGGGCTGTATCTCTTGGAACACGCCCAATGCGCCGGCGTTCCCGGCTCAGGATTCGGCGCGGATGACTACGTGCGTTTCTCCTACGCGACCTCTCTGGAAAACGTAAAAGAGGGGATTGAGCGTATCCGGGCGGCCTTGGGACAGCTGGGTTGATGAATGGCCTGGGACGAGCGCTTCAGATTCTCGCCATGGTGGACTGCGGCGTCGCCTTGCTCATTGGCGTCTTGAATCCCGCCGCCTACGCCATTCAACTCGTTATTTTGGGTTCCGCCGTCATTTTGTTTTCTCTCGGGCGTTTGCTCCAGAAAAAAGCGCATGTCCGCTCCATCGGCGGTCGGAACAACGCATCCATATCCGAGAGCGAATAAGGGTGTCCACAACTGCGCGGCAAAGGTTGTTTTATTCCTGGTGGGAGTCATCTTGTGAGCGTTACCTGCGTGAGAATTTCGGGGATGTAAGCGAGCAAATCAGACAAAATTTCACCCGAATGCTTTTTCCTCCCCAGGCGGAACCTGTTTTGCCCGAACAGGCTCTTCCACTCTCATTCATCCATTTGAAGCTGTTGGCCGGTGAGGAGTTGGGGTTCGTGCTTCAGCGTATGGAGAAGCTTGCTTCGCTCTTTGGTGCGCAGGGAGCGAAACCGGCAGTCGGCGATTTATATTTGATGCTGACTTCCCTGACGTCGAGACCCGGAAAATTGTCCTCCATGGTGAAGGCGCAATCGGCGTTTTTCAGTCTATTGCTCCGGCGTTTGGCGAACTTGCTCGATGTAGGGATAGCCGGAGACGTTCTACGAAAAGAACTTTCTGATGTTTGGGAGATTCAGACGGAGCAGGCAGTGAATGCTACCCTGGAAGGCGCCCGGGGCCTTTGGAGACGTTCCAGCGCACCGGATATGGGGCTGGTTTCCTTGCCGATGAATCTGGATTCATGGCTCGATGACAACGGCTTGACTGAAAATGTCGCCGAAGCCCGGAAAATGTACCGAGACGTGGGCGAGGAGCATCATTTGTCCGAGCTGATTCGTCGGTTGGCGGCGATTGAGGGGTTGAGAAATTCGATTCAAACCGGAGAGGATATCGAGCGAATTTCGGTATGGGAGAATATGCAGGCCGATTTGAGGAGAAGCCTCGGTGGCATCATGAGCGGTATTACACCCTGGGAGTCGGAAATCCTGCGCCCCGCACCTCCACTTTTCAGTTCTTTGCTTGCATGGGCGAACAAACTTCAGTTGTTGGATGAAGGCGAAACGCCCACGGCTTACCCCGGCCGGGAGAGATTGCCTGACTGGATGAAAGATTTTTTGAGCGAACAACATCCCGAAGGCGATATTCTCTCTTCATCGAGGTTCACCGTGGGTGGTGAGACTTATATTGTGGCTGGCGTCGACGCTTCTGCTTCTCCTGCAGTTCTTTCGGTCGATGTCGATGCGCCGGAGCAGACGGACTCGACTTCGCTGGGCTTAAGCATTCGATTCGGAGATGGAACGAAAAAAACATTTCCATTCAATCTGGAGAACGGGCGGGACCTTTTGGCGGCGCTCTATCTGGTAGAGCAGGATGACGTTCGGCTGGACATCATCGTCCGGGGAGGCGACAAGGATTGGCGTTTCGGGAAGTCTTTGTACTTGGTGATGCCACAAGAGCATCGTGAAATTTGGGTGTGGCACCTCCTTTCTTTTTTGGAAGGAAAATTTGGAAGTGATGAGGGCAGAATTCGCTTGTCAATACTCAAAGGCATAAGACGGGAAGACGAGAAATGACGGTCAAACCCAAGCCCGCGGACTTCTCGACTTTTCTCAGGATAACCGCTTGCTCATGCCCGCACCCTCCAGACGAGCAATACCGCAATGAGCCGACTGGCCGCCATGGCCGTGAACACCCAGAACCACCCGTTTGAAATCGCCAGAGACAGCCACCCAAAGAATATGGCTTGAATCGCGCCGTAAATGTACCCGTGAGCATCCAGCACTCCAGCTGCTGTTCCGGCGAGCCGCCTGCCGGCCAAGTCTACCCCCAGCGCCTGCACGGTGGACATGTTGACGCAAAACCCGCCGACGATGAGCAAAATTATGGCGAGGGGAATATTATTGGCGGGCGCGTACGCGATTCCCATCATCGCGGCTGCGCTAAGAAAGGCCGCGAGTATGATGACGATGGAGCGGTTGCTCTTGAAGAATCGATCGGAAATGATGCCGCCGAATATGGGTCCGAACAGATACCCCAACGGGTAGGCGAAGGTCAGCAAACCCATTTCTTTCAGATTGAACCCACCGGCCTGAGCGTAATACAAGGGCGCCCAGGAGACGACGCCGTAGCGAACCACGTTGTCCAGCCCTTTCACGTGGCACGCCAGAAAGAAGCGCAGATTGGTCATCAGGTGAAAATACGCCTTCAGCCCATGCTCACTCTCGCTTCCCGCCGCCTCCGCTTCGCGGGATACTTCGTCCGACTCCCTGTATTCGGGGAGGTTCAGTTCCGCAGGCCGATCCCTGGCGATGAAATAAAAGATGATTCCCAAAACGGCAATGATCATGGGAGGGTAACGAATCGCCATTCGCCACCCATATTGCGCCGCCGTCCAGGGTACAACCGCCCAAACGATGAGGAGCGCGATACCGGCGGCCGTTCCCACGAGCCCGATCGCCTGGCCCCGCTCTCGTCTTGGCCACCATTGCGCCACCAGCCCGAGGCCCGGCCCCCATGTCGCCGCGTTTACGAAACCGACCACGGCCCAGGGAATGGCGAGCGTTGTGATGGAATTTCCAAAACTCGCGATGAAATTGAATAGGGAGGTAGTGATGGCGGCGAAGAGAATGGTGTTTTTATAACCTACTCTTTCCGCAATCCTGCCGAAGACCAGATCGCCGAAAGCAAAACCCCAGAACATCCAGGAATTGATCCATCCGGTATCGACTCGCGTGATGCCCAAATCCTGGATGACCGCGTATTGCACCAGACTGAAGTTGAATCTGCCCAGGTAGTTGAAGGCATAGAAAACGCAAAAGGCGATGAGAATACGCCATTTCCACTGGTGAAACTCGGGTGGCAGATCATGATATTCGACCTGGGCGGCGGTTCTTCGATCGTTCATGTTTGGATGATCGATTCGGCGGGGCCGAAACGTCGTATGATTAGCTGGTTCACTTTCACCATCTCTGGATGTCTCGGAGTTTGCAAGAGGATTTACTCAACTCTGTGACGAAACGCTGCAAACGATGATTTCTGTATTTGTTTATCTTTCGAATTCTAGCAGATGATAGTTCTTTTTTCCCTTTCGAAGAAGGATGTATTGACCGAACAATATATCGTTATCCGACAATACGCCTTCCTCATCCGTGACACGGCGATTGTTTACATAGATCCCGCCTCCCCGTAATTCTTTCCGTGCCAAGGTTTTGGACCTGGAAAGTCCAGTTTCCAGCAGAATGTCTATGAGCGGGCATGGGGGCGCTCCCGATTGCAGGGTTCTCGGCATCTCTTCTGCCGCCGTGAGCAAGTCGGTTTTCTCGATATCATCCAGCCCAGCGCCAAAAAGTATTCTGGCGGCGCGTTCCGCGCTGCGCGCCGCTGCGGCGCCATGTACGAGCGTCGTCAACTCCTTCGAGAGGCGGCGTTGTCCTGCTCGTTTCTCCGGAGATTCGAGGTGTTCTTTCTCGATTTCATCAATCTCGTCAAGGGGCAGAAAGGTGAAATATCTTAGAAACCTGCCGACGTCCCTGTCGTCCGTCTGAATCCAGTATTGCGAGAATCGGTATGGGCTGGTTCGCTTCGGGTCCAGCCAGATATTTCCTTCTTCCGTTTTGCCGAATTTCCTGCCGTCGGAAGTCGTGATGAGTGGGAAGGTCATACCGAATGCCGGTTTTCCGTGAACGCGCCTGATGAGTTCGATTCCCGCCGTGATGTTGCCCCACTGATCGGAGCCGCCGATCTGCATGGCGCAATTCTCTTTTTCAAACAGTTGGAGAAAATCATACGCCTGAAGCGCCATGTAGCTGAACTCGGTGTATGAAATTCCTGCATCGGCGATGCGTGACTTCACCGATTCTTTCGCCATCATGTATCCGATGGAAAAGTGTTTTCCCACGTCCCGGAAAAAATCGATGAGGCGGACCTCGTTCAGCCAGTCCGCGTTGTTCACCATGAGCGCGGAATTCGGGTCCGCATCGAAATCCAGGAACTTTTCGAGTTGGTCTCTGATTCCCTTGAGGTTGTGATCCAAAACCTCTGCGTTCAGGAGGTTTCTCTCTTCCGATTTTCCCGACGGGTCCCCTATCATCCCGGTTCCGCCGCCGATGACCGCGATGGGCCGGTGGCCCTCGCGTTGAAAGCGCATGAGTCCCACGATGGGGATCAGATTCCCGATGTGCAGGCTGTCGGCCGTGGGGTCGAAGCCGCAATAGAGGCTGACACCGCCTTTTTCCAATGTGCTCGTCATTTCCGCCTGGTCCGTGTGATCGTGGACCAATCCGCGGCATTTCAGTTCATTGAACAGATTCATGGGCGCTCCCACGGTGTTCCTAGAGTATTTCTAGCGGCTTGAAGATGATTCCCCCTCAAGAATGCTATCCTTCAGCCGATATTGTATCTTACTCGATATATATCAGGAGAGGGGGGAAGCTGAAAGTTGTACGCCTGTATTCGGGATAATCGAGATGACGCTTCGCTTTGATTTTCACGGGAAAAAAGTGCTCCTGACCGGCGCCACGGGAGACGTGGGCAATGCGCTCGTTCAGGGATTTCTGGAATCGGGCGCAAAACTCGCCGCAACGGGACGGAGTCCGGAGAAACTGCGTCTCATCGAAGGTTCCGGGGAGATGCTGAAAAAATTGCCCTGTGATTTCGAGAATTTCGCTGAATTGAAAGCCATGCTCGAAGAAGCAATTACATGGCTGGGCGGATGCGACATCCTGGTTTGCACGACGGCGGACATGCTGGTGAAAGACCCGCTCTCACTTGATGAATCCGACTGGAGGCGCGCACTGAACGTGAATCTCCTGGCGCCATATTTTTGCATTCAGGGCGCGATGCCTGCGCTCATGGATTCTCCGGCGGGACGGATTATCCTGTTCGGCTCCGGGGCCGGAAAATCGGGGGGACTGGGCCAAAATCTCACTTATGGCGCTTCTAAAGGTGGTATTTTGGCCATGACGTTCAACCTTGCCCGCGAACTGGCGAAAACCAGAGTAACAGTAAACTGCTTGGTCCCCGGGCCGATTGACGGGCCGTTGATGCGGGAGTTTGGGCCGGATTTATACAACAAAGCGTTGGCGAAACACCCGATGGGAAGGTTCGCAAGGGCTTCGGAGTTGGCACCGGCCACATTATTTCTCGCGAGCGAAGAAGCCGCGCATATCACTGGAGAAGCGCTGGATGTGAACGGAGGGTATTTTACGGATTAGGGGTTTGCACCCGGATGCAGGGTTGAGGCGCCATGGTTTTTTTAGAGGATACCGAGGATAGGAGTCGATTTTGCACGATAAAACATCAGGCAAGGAACAAACGGGGGTGAGAGCCGTTGAAATCGAAGGGGTGTCCCTGCATCTGGGCGGGCGCACCGATTCCGACCAAGCGTGGATCGGTCAGGTGGAGGTGCTGCGACAGCTTCTGGCTTGCTGGATGATCGTGGCGGAGGAGGACTTTTCTCTTTCT
This sequence comes from Nitrospinota bacterium, assembly GCA_011523725.1. Classification (GTDB taxonomy): domain Bacteria; phylum UBA8248; class UBA8248; order UBA8248; family UBA8248; genus Bin107. Next base: position 131 of record WTGD01000437.1, on the reverse strand, counting down.
CCAAGAATTATCGGGCCCCCCGGCATCGGGAAGACGACGCTGGCGATGGCGGCGGCGCGTGAGAGAAACCAGGAATTGTTCATATTTCAGTGCACCTCCGATACCCGCCCGGAAGACCTCTTGATCACGCC
>WTGD01000104.1 GCA_011523725.1 Nitrospinota bacterium | reverse complement strand
GATCGCCGATGCGCTGAAAGCCGAACATCGAGTAGTAGATGTAGAACGGGATGGTGTTTACGTCGTGGGTGGCATAGGCGGTTCCGGCGGCGATGAAAGAAGCCATCGAACCCGCCTCGGTGATTCCTTCTTCGAGGATCTGTCCGTCTTGCGCTTCTTTGTAATACAAGAGGCTGTCGCGGTCGACGGGCTCATACAGCTGACCGGCGTGGGAGTAGATTCCGATTTGCCGGAAGAGGGCTTCCATGCCGAACGTTCTGGCCTCATCGGGCACGATGGGAACGATGAGTTTGCCCAATCCCTCGTCGCGGAGCAGCTTGCTCAGGATTCTGACGAACACCATAGTCGTGGAGACTTCGCGCCCGTCCGTACCTTCCAGGAACTCCTCGAATAACTCGTCAGGCGGCGGCTTGAGCGGTGAGGAAACGCTCCGCCTTGTGGGAACATACCCGCCGAGTTTTTCCCGCTTTTCTTTGAGGTATTGGATTTCGGGGCTGTCGTCCTCTGGCCGGTAAAAAGGCGCCTCGGCCACTTCTTCATCGGATATGGGAATTTCGAAACGCGTGCGGAATTCCTTGAGTTCATCCTCGTTGAGTTTTTTCTGCTGGTGGGTAACGTTTCTGCCTTCCCCACCCTCGCCCAGGCCATAGCCTTTCACCGTTTTGGCGAGGATGACCGTGGGGCGATCCTTGCACTCCATGGCGGCCTGGTAGGCGGCGAACACCTTTTCGGGGTCATGTCCCCCGCGCCGCATTCTGTTGAGTTTTTCATCGGCGACGGTGTCGGCCATCGCCTTCAAGCGCGGGTCGTCGCCGAAGAAATGCTCGCGCAGGTAGTTGCCCTCTTTGACCTTTTCGACGCTGTATTTCTGGTATTGGCCGTCGACCGTCTCGTTCATCCGCCGGAGGAGCGCGTCCTCATCGTCCATCGCCAGGAGGGGGTCCCAGTCATCTCCCCAGATAACCTTGATGACGTTCCACCTCGCGCCCCGGAAGGCGGCCTCGAGTTCCTGGATGATTTTCCCGTTGCCCCTGACGGGCCCGTCGAGGCGCTGCAGGTTGCAGTTGATGACGAAGATCAGGTTGTCGAGTTTTTCCCGCGCGGCCAGGGTGATGGCGCCCAGCGATTCCGGCTCGTCCATCTCGCCGTCGCCCAGGAAAGCCCATACCTTCTGGCCCGTCGCGGGCTTGAGGCCCCGATCTTCCAGGTAGTGCAGGTAGCGCGCCTGATATATCGCCATCAGCGGGGAGAGTCCCATCGATACGGTGGGGAATTCCCAGAAATCGGGCATCAGCCACGGATGCGGGTAGGAGGAGAGGCCGCCGCCCTCTTTGAGTTCCCGCCGGAAGTTTTCGAGGTTCCTCTCCGTCAGGCGTCCCTCCAGGAACGCTCTGGCGTAGATGCCGGGGGCGCCGTGCCCCTGAAAATAGACGAGGTCGCCGCCGCAGGGGTGGTTCTTGCCCCGGAAGAAGTGGTTGAACCCGATTTCGAGCAGCGTGGCGGCCGAGGCATAGGTGGAAATGTGTCCGCCGATGGAGGCGTCTTCCCTGTTGGCGCGCACCACCATGGCCATCGCGTTCCAGCGGATGAGGCTCTTGATCCGCCGCTCGATCCGCCGGTCGCCGGGGAAGGGCGGCTGCTTTTCCAGGGGGATGGTGTTGATATACGGGGTGTTCGCCGAAAACGGGCGGACGACGCCCGCGCGCACGGCGTGCACCTGCAAATGGCGAAGGAGCGTCTTGGTCCGATCCAGGCCTCTGGTTTGCAGAACGTAGTCGAGCGATTCGAGCCACTCGTCGGTTTCTATCCTGTCGAGTTCGGTTTCGGCTTCGGAGAAGGGCGCGTCCGCCGGGTCGGGCAGATACCTCGAATCGCCGGAGCCGTCCTGCTGCGCCCCGTTCGCCGAGACGGACGAGCCGTCCTCCCCGACGGGTACTTCCCCGATATCCTGAGGATTCGTCTCCATGGATAGCGCGTCTCCAAAGGCAGCGTGGATATGCGCCGAATATACC
>WTGD01000317.1 GCA_011523725.1 Nitrospinota bacterium | reverse complement strand
GTATATCCCCAGGCGCGGGAGGTTTTCCCTGGGAACCTGCTCCTCGTTCGGGGCGGAGAAGGGGGCCATGAGCTTGTCCGGCAGGCGCACGACGTTCGCGTCGAACATCGGCTCGCTCATGAGGGCGGAGTTGACGAAACCGATCGACGCCAGGACGAAGAAGACAACCAGCACCACGCCGCCCGCCATCGCCATGCGGTTTCGCCGCAGGTGCCGCCAGACGCGCTGGCCGGGGGTGAGTTCCTCCCCCATCTCCTCGATCATCTCGCGCACTTCGAGCGTTTCGTTCACAGGCGGATCCTCGGGTCGACGATGACGAGCAGGATGTCGGAGATGAAGGTGCCGATGACGACCAGGATGGCGGAGATGAAGTTCAGGCTTAATATCACCGGGTAGTCCCGCGCCAGCACGGCCTCGAAGCCCAGCCGTCCCATGCCGGGCCACGCGAAGATGTTCTCGATGATGACCGAGCCGCCGATCAGCCCCGGCAGGATGAGGCCGAACATGGTGACGAAGGGGAGGCCCGCGTTCCTGAGCGCGTGGACGTAGTTCACGGTGTTCTCATCCAGGCCCTTGGAGTGGGCGGTGCGGATGAAGTCCGAGTCCACCACCTCTATCATCTGCCCGCGCACGTAGCGCGAGAGCACGGCGATGCCGCCGATTGCACCCACGAGGCTCGGCAGCACGAGGTGCCAGACGCGGTCGTTGATCCGGAACAGGGGGGATACGTCGCCCCGGCCGAAGGTCTCGATGCCCAGGACGGAGACCTCCAGGCCCGGCACGTGGTAGCCCGTGAAGGGCAGCGTGAACCCCTGGACGACGGCGATGATGAGGATGTAGGCCAGAAAAAAGCTCGGCATCGAGATCATGAGGTAGCTCAGGAACGTGGTGGAGCGGTCGAAGACGCTGTAGCGCCGCAGCGCGCCCGCGATCCCCAGCGGAAACGAGAGGCACCAGGTGATGATGGTGCCCACGATGAACAGCGGCAGGCTGATCAGGAAGCGCCGCCATATCTTTCCGAAAACCGGCTGGTTGTCCTTCAAGCTCGTGAGTTCGCCGGTGAAGAATTTCTTGTAGAAGAGCCAGTATTGCACCGGAAGCGGCTTGTCGAGATCGAAGGCGGCGCGGTAGCGCGCGAGGTCTTCCTGGGTGAAGCGCGGGTTTAAGGGATCTATCTGGCTCGGCTCGCCGGGGGCGAGATGGATGATCAGGAAGCTCACGATCGAGATGATGAACAGCGTCGCCAGCTTGAACAGGCTCGTGCGGATGACGTAGGCGCCCACGTTAGTTCTCGAACCGGGGGACGGCGGGGAACTTGAGCCACTCGTTGAAGTCGAACGAAAAGTTGCCCGTGATGGTGGGGCGGATTTTTTCAGGTCTTATTTTTCCGCTCCTGAGGCGCCGGGCGATGGCGATTTTCCGGTCGAGCAGCGCCGTCCACTTGCTCACGTACAGGAACGTGTAGGGCTGATCGGCCGCAATGATGCGGTGGAGCGCGTGCGCGTAGCGGACCTGTTTCGCCAGGTCGTATTCCTGGCGGATCTTGATGATGAGGTCGTCGGCCTTGGGGTTCTTGTAGCCCACGAAGTTGAGCTGGCCCTTGTTCGTCTGGCTCGAGTGCCATATCTGGTAGAGGTCCGGGTCGAGGCCCATGCTCCAGCCGAGGACGACCGTGTCGAAATTGAGCTGGTTGATGTATTTCCGGATGAACACGGCCCATTCGACTTGGGAGAAGCTGATCTTGACGCCGATCTTCTTCCAGGCGTCCTGCACCACGGTGCCCACGGCGCGCCTGACCTCGTTGCCGTGGTTCGTCATCAGGGTGAAGGCGAGGGGTTTGCCGTCCTTCATCAGCACCCCGTCCTTTTTCCGGAACCCCGCCTCGTGCAGCAGCCGCTCCGCCCCCTTGGGGTCATACGCGAGGGGCTTGACGCTGCGGTTGTAGTGCGGGCTTTGCTTCACGAAGGGACCCGTGATGTCCTCGGCCTGGCCGTTCATCACGTAGCGGTGAATC
>WTGD01000450.1 GCA_011523725.1 Nitrospinota bacterium | reverse complement strand
CGGGCCTGCTCGTGAACGCGGTGGGCGAGGGGCAGAGATTCGCGGCGGGAGACGGTTTGAAGTCTTTTCTCAACACGAGCGCCGCGCTGCGGAGCCTGTTCGAGGACGCGGAACCCGAAGATGCGTATGCGGCTATCGCCGCGCCGTTTCCCAGGGGATTCAAGAGATCTTATTATGCCTACCATGTGGAGCGGAGCCGCTTCGCGCCTGGCGCTGCGGCGTGGGAGGCCATCGCAGCCAGGCTCATGGAAAGTGCCAAGAGCGCTTTCTCGGGCGCAGCCGCCCCGCGTTTCGCGCCTTTGGAGGATGACGCGGGCGTCATGTATCTCGCCCTGGAAGACGAGGCGGGCGGGCCGCTGGGCGCGGTTTACGTGAGAAACTCAGGCACGGAGAGCCGGACGGGCGTGGTTCTGAGAGGCCCCCTGGAGTGGGAGCAGAAACTCTGCGCCGTGGGAGAAGAGGTGCTGCGCGAGATTATCATGTGCATGAAGGATATAGACGCGCCCGGCGCGCGGGCGGAGGCCTGCTTGCTCGAAGCCTTGAGAGAGCGTGAAATGGACGCTACGGCGGTCGATGCGCATCTGGAGTCGGACGCAGAGGCCCGCTTCGGCGCGCCGGTTCAAGCGCCCGGTATCCGAAAAGAGGTTCTGCGCGGCGGCCTGGCGAGCGAAGATGAAGGCAGTCTGAGCATCACGCCGCTCGGTGCGTGGTATCTGGAGCAGAGAAAATGAGCGCGATGGCGCCTGAAACCTATTTCCGGAGGCTCGGCGAATTCCCGCACCGGGATTTGTTCGGGGGTGCTGCGCACGCCTGGGAGGCGGTCGGCCGTCTGGAGGATTTCGTCGGTAAGCTGGTGGAGGAAGCCGACGCGCCTTTGAGCGGGGCTCCGGCGCTTCGGGTGGAAGAGGGCCTTGTGGTGAGCGAGGGGCTGCTCGTATCGGATAAGAGCCTGAAAATCGCCTCGGTCGGCCTGCTCGTGGAGGCGGGTGTTCGTATCGAGCCGGGGTGCGTCATCAAGGGGCCGACGGTGCTTTGCTCAGGTGCGGAAGTGCGGCACGGCGCGTATCTGCGGGGCGGCTGTCTCATCGGGCCGGACGCCGTCGTGGGCCATGCGACGGAAGTCAAGAACAGCGCCTTTTTGAACGGCGCGCACGCGGGGCATTTCGCCTACGTGGGGGACAGCATCCTGGGCGCCGACGCCAACCTGGGCGCCGGCGTCAAGCTGGCGAATTTAGAACTCAGGACGGAAGAAGAGAAAAAAACGGGTGTGGTGAAAAACATCGTCTTGCGCGCAGAAGGAGAATGGATCGACACCGGCCTCTCGAAGCTGGGCGCCGTGATCGGCGATGACGTCGAGATCGGGTGCAACGCCGTGGCCTCTCCGGGCGCCCTGCTGGGTCCCGGATCCTGGGTCGCGCCGAACGTGACGGTCTCCAAAGGGGTCTATCCCGAGCGGACGCTCATCCGCGCGCCCAAGCCGAACGTGGGTCATCGCCCGTTCTGATCCGAAAAACATACCCCGTGGACTATCTGGAAAACCTGAATCCCCAGCAGAAAGAGGCCGTGCTTGCGCCGCCGGGCGCGAATCTGGTGCTGGCGGGGGCGGGTTCGGGCAAGACGCGCGTGCTCGTCCACCGCGTCCTGCGCCTGCTCGACGATGGCATGGCGCCGAACCGGATTCTCGCCATCACCTTCACGAACAAGGCGGCGGGCGAGATGCGGGAGCGCCTGTTCGCCTCGCTGGGAGAGGGCGCCAAGGGCATCTGGGTGGGCACCTTTCACGCCGTCTGCGCGAGGATTCTGCGGGCGGAAGCCGAGGCGGCGGGCCTCTCGCCCGGTTTCACCATTTTCTCGCGCGGGGAGTGTCTCACGCTCGTCAAGCGTTGCATGGCGGCTGCGAATATCAGCGAGGAGCGCTACCCGCCCCGGTCGGTCCTGGATCAGGTGGGCCGCCGAAAGACCTCGTCGGCGGAGGCGGAGGATGCGGAGCCCGCTCCCTTCAGCATCGACGCTACCGCCCTGAAGATCACGCCCGCCTACGAGCGCGCCCTGCGCGAGGCGGGCGCGGTGGATTTCGATGACCTGCTGGCGCGCCCCCTGCAAATGTTCCGGCGGCATCCCGAGGTTCTCAGGAAATACCAGGAGCGTTTCGAGGAAATACTCGTCGATGAGTACCAGGACACCAACCCCGCCCAGGATGAACTCGTCGCCGTGTTATCGCGCGCTCACGGGCGCGTGTTCGCCGTGGGGGATGACGATCAGGGAATCTACGGCTGGCGGGGCGCGCGTGTGGAGAACATCCTCGATTTCGAGCGCAGGTTCGCAGGCGCCAGGGTGTTCCGGCTCGAGGAGAACTACCGCTCGAGCGGCGCGATACTCGGCCTCGCCTCGCGCATCATGGGCGAAGCGGGGGCGCGCCATGAAAAACGTCTATTTACGCGAAAGCCACAGGGGGAGGCCGTCTGCTACCTGGCGGCGGCGAACGCGGAAGAAGAGGCGGAAGCCGTCCTCAAGCGCTTGATCGAATCAGGAGCGGGCGGGGAGATTCCCTGGGGCGATACGGCTGTCTTCTACCGTATCAACACGCAGTCGCGCGCCCTGGAGGAGGCGGCCAGAAGAAGAGGGATTCCCTACCAGGTGGTGAAGGGTCAGCGGTTTTTCGACCGCGCGGAAGTGCAGGACCTGGCCGCCTACTTGCGGCTGCTCATCCGCCCCGATGACGGCGCGGCCTTCTCGCGGATCGTGAACCGACCGCCGCGGGGGCTGGGGCCCGAGCGCCTGAAGGCCATCGCGCGGGAAGACGCGCCGGGCGTCACGACCGCCGCCGCGGAGGCCGCTCTGGACGAGGGCCGCCTCCGGGGCAATGCGGCGGAAAACCTCAGGCTCCTTCTGGATACGCTCAAGGCGCTCGCTTCGCTCAGGGCGGGCCCCGCGCGCCTGATCGAGGAAGTGCTCGAACGGACGGGTTACCGGGCCTGGATGGAGGGGGCCGTGCGAGGGAGCGCATCCGCCGAGCGCCGCCGCGCCGCCGCGCGCGCGATGGAGGGCGCAAAGGAGTTCATCGCCGCGGCCCGTGCGTTCGAGGCGCGGATCATCGAGGAAGAGGGCGTATCGCCCGAATCGGACGAAGCCAGGACCCTGTTCCTGGAGGAGCTGGCCCTGATGGGCGAGGCGGATGAGCTATCCGGCGAGAGCGGGGCGCTCTCTTTGATGACGCTCCATGCGGCGAAGGGCCTGGAGTTCGCCGCGGTGGGCGTCGTCGGCGTTCAGGAGGGGCTGATTCCGCACGGCCGCTCAAAAGATGCTTCTCTGGATGAGGAGAGGAGACTCCTCTACGTGGGCGTCACGCGGGCCAAGAGGTTCTTATGTCTCTCCTGGGCGAAGGAACGGCGGCCCGATGGCAAGAAGGATAGCTGGGCGACGCAGTCGAGCCGCTTTCTCGATGGGCTGGGGTCTGAACTCATCAAGCGGGTGGGCGATCACGCGCCCCCGCAAAGGCGCGCCCCGCGCGGGTTCAGAGCCCCGCGTGATGCCGGCGACTCGCGATACGCCGATATTCTGGCGCAAGAGAAAGCCGCCCCTCCCCGAAAAGAAAAAAGCGCGCCCGCCGTATCCCCCGCCGCGCTCGGCCCGTTCGCGCCCGGCGCGCGCGTGCGGCACAAGAAATTCGGCCTGGGCGTCATCCGCGCGCGCGAGGGAACGGGAGACGGCACGACGGTGAGCGTGGAGTTCGAGAACGCAGGACCCAGGAAGCTGGTTTTGAAGTACGCGCCGCTCTCGCCCGCGGATGAGGGCGTTGACGGGGGTGAGAACCGGGCGGTATAAGGGCGCAGAGGGGGAAGAGATGTCGATTTCACGAGAAGACGTGATTCACGTGTCCCGGCTGGCGCGGCTGAACCTGAGCGAGGATGAGGTCGAGAAGTTCACTGAACAGCTCGGCGCCATTCTCGAGCACATCGCCAAGCTGAACGAGGTGGACACCGACGGCGTGGCGCCCACCTCGCACGTTCTCGACATCACGAACGTGTTCCGCGAGGATGCGGTCACCGACCCCCCCATCGAGAACATGGAGAAGATGGCGCCCGATTTCGCAAGGGGCCATTTCCGCGTCCCCAAGGTCATCGAGTAGTTTTTCCCATAAGTCATGGCGTACGCCTCCCTCAAAGAATTCGTCGATTCCCTGGAGCGCGCTGGCGAGTTGCGCCGCGTCAGGGTTCCGGTAGATATCGAACTCGAGATCACCGAGATCGCCGACCGCTCGGTGAAGAGCGGCGGCCCCGCCCTGTTGTTCGAAAAGCCCGTCGGCCCGGACGGGCGCGAATACGACGTTCCCGTCCTCATCAACGCCTACGCTTCGGACTTGCGCATGAAGCTGGCGCTCGGCGTCGACAGCATGGACGCGGTGGCGGACGAGGTGGCGGAGCTTCTGGAGATCAAGCCGCCCGAGGGCATCATCGAGAAGGTGAAGATGTTGCCCAAGCTCGCGCGGCTCGCGTCCTTCTCGCCCAAGTCGGTGAGTTCGGCGCCGTGCCAGGAGATCGTCGAGACCGAAAACCCGGACCTCTTCTCGATTCCCGCCATCAAATGCTGGCCCGAGGACGCGGGCCGCTACATCACCTTCGGGCACATCTACTCGCGAAACCCCCGGACGGGCAGGCGGAACGTGGGCCTCTACCGCGTGCAGTTCTTCGACGAGAAGACCGCCGGCATGCACATGCACTTACACCACGACGGGGCGCAGAACTTCCAGGACAGCACGAAGATGGGCGCGCGCATGGAGATGGCGGTCGCGCTGGGCGGCGACCCCGTCTACGTCTACGCGGCGAGCGCGCCGCTTCCGCCCGCGATTGACGAGCTGAACCTCGCCGGTTTTTTGCGGCGAAAGAGCGCCGAACTCGTCAAGTGCAAGACGGTGGACGTGGAGGTGCCCGCGGATTCGGACATCGTGGTGGAGGGCTACCTGAACCCCGGCGAGTTGCGCGAAGAAGGGCCCTTCGGCGATCACACGGGCTGGTATTCCCTGGCGGACGACTACCCGGTCTTCCACGTCACGGCCATCACGAGAAAGCGCCAAGCCATCTACCCCACCACCATCGTGGGCCGCCCGCCGATGGAGGACTACTGGCTCGGCGGGGCCACGGGGCGCATCTTCCTGCCGCTCATGAAGATGCAGTTGCCTGAGATCGTGGACGTGCACATGCCCGCCGAAGGCGTGTTCCACAACATGGTGATCGTCTCCATCCGCAAGTCCTATCCCTACCACGCGCGCAAGGTCATGTACGCCCTGTGGGGGATGGGGCAGATGGCGCTGGCGAAGGTCATCGTCATCGTGGATGAGGACGTGAACGTGCACGACATCAGCGAAGTCTCCTGGAAGGTGCTCGGCAGCATCGACCCGAGGCGCGACATGGTGTTCGTCGACGGCCCCGTGGACGCGCTCGAACACGCGGCCCCGCGCCTGCACGTGGGCAGCAAGGTGGGGGTGGACGGCACCCGCAAGTGGGCGTCGGAGGGTTTCGAGCGCGAATGGCCGCCGGAGATCGTGATGACGGACGAGATCAAGGAGCGCGTCACGAGGCGCTGGGAGGAGTACGGCCTTGGCGGCTGAGGCGTCGATGGCGAGAAGTTTCCGGCAGTTCCTGCGCATGGTGAAATTCGAGCACACCATCTTCGGCCTTCCCTTCGTGCTCATGGGCGGCGTGATGGCGGCCGGGGGGATTCCCTCGGCGTGGGTCCTGTTCTGGATGGTGACGGCGGCGGTGGGCGCGCGCAATTTCGCCATGTCGCTCAACCGCTTCGCCGACAGGGACATCGACCCCAAAAACCCGAGGACGAAAGACCGCGCCGAGTTCCAGGCGCTGCTCCACTCGAAATCCATCCTCATGATGCTGGCGGGCTTTCTGGCGCTCTTCATCCTCTCGGCCTGGATGCTCAATCCGCTCGCGTTCGCGCTCTCCTTCGCCGTGGCTGCGTGCATCGTCTTCTACAGCTATTCCAAGCGCTTCACCTCCTCGACGCACCTGTTCCTGGGCTTCGTCCTGGGTTGCGCGCCTGCAGGCGCCTGGGTGGCCGTGCGCGGCGACCTGGGCTTCGTGCCCGTATTGCTGTTCCTGGGCGTCACCCTCTGGGTGGGCGGGTTCGACCTCATATACGCCTGTCTGGACGTGGATTTCGACAATGAGGAGGACATCCACTCCCTGCCGCGCCTTCTGGGCGTCAGGGGCGCGCTCATCGTCTCCGCCCTCGCCCACCTGGGGACGATGGCCTGCTTCTACGCGGCGGGGCTGGCGTTCGGCCTGGGGCCGCTTTACTGGGTCGCGCTCGCGGCGGCGGGGTGCCTCCTGTTCTGGGAGCACTGGATCGTCCGGCCCGACGACCTGAGCCGCGTGGACATATCGTTCTTCAACCTGAACGCCTGGGTGTCCGTGGTCATCGCAACCGGCGCGGTCGCCGACGTGCTCATCCGCGCGGGCTGAGCGCGCCCGTGCCGACCCGCATCGAAAAGAGCGAAGTACAGGCGATGTTCTCGGACATCGCGCCCACCTACGACCTCCTGAACCGCCTTCTGAGCTTCGGCGTGGATCGCCTCTGGCGTAAGCGCGCCGTCGCGAGCCTGTTGCAGGATCCGGTCGGAGGAGAGGCGCAGTTTCTCGACCTGGCGACGGGCACGGCGGACGTGGCGCTGGAAGCGCGCCGACAGGCCGGGAGCGGCGCGCGCATTGTCGGCGTCGACTTCGCGTATCCCATGCTCGCGCGCGGCAAGGCGAAGGCGGAGAAGCGGGGCGCTCCTCTTACGCTCATCCAGGGCGACGGGCTGAGCCTGCCTTTCAGGGACGGCGCGTTCGACGGCGTTATCATCGCGTTCGGCCTGCGCAATTTCGAGGACAGGGAAGCCGGCCTGGCCGAGATGGGGCGCGTGCTGCGCAGGGGCGGCAGGCTCGCCGTTCTGGAATTCGGGCACCCGGTGGGTCTGTTCGGGCTTTTGTACGCCTTTTACTTCCGGGTGCTCCTCCCGGTCGTGGGGCGGCTCGTCTCCGCGCACCGAAGCGCGTATAATTACCTTCCAAGCACGGTTTATGAATTTCCCGAAGCCGAGAGGCTCTCGGCGATGATGCGCGATGCGGGCTTTCGCGAGGTGAGCCATCGCCCGATGACGGGCGGCATCGCCGAGCTTCACACCGGGGTGCGCGAGTAGCTTCGCAGGCCCCGCGCTCCCGAGGGAGGGATGGGCGTGAACCCTCCAGCAGAAACCAACGTCGTCGAACAGGACGAGGCCGACATTCTGCGGCGCATCGAAAAGCGCCTCCTCTGGCTTTCCACCTACAGCGTCCATTACGCGAACAACGTGCGCGCAGGTTCCGAGCGCATCAAGATAGGCGGCCACCAGGCGAGTTCTTCTTCCGTCGTGAGCCTGATGACGGCCATGTTCTTCCGCTGGCTCAAAACGGGAGACAGGCTGGCCATCAAGCCCCACGCCTCGCCCGTGCTGCACGCGGCCCATGCGCTCCGGGGCGATTTGCCGATGGAGCGCTTAAGGGACCTGCGCGCCTTCGGCGGTTTGCAGGCGTATCCCAGCCGCTCGAAGGATGAATACCCCGTCGATTTCTCCACCGGCTCGCTCGGGCTGCCCTCGGTGGCCGCCTCGTTCGCCGCGCTCATGCAGTCCTATATCGACGATCACTTCGGCGAAGGCCCGCCGCAGCGCTTCATCTCCCTGGTGGGGGACGCCGAACTCGACGAGGGCAACATCTGGGAGGCGCTGGCGGAGGAATACGTCGCGCACCTGGGCAACGTCATCTGGGTGGTCGACCTGAACCGCCAGAGCCTCGACCGCGTCGTGCCCGACGGCAAGGCGCAGCAGATCCGCGACCAGTTCCGCCTGCACGGCTGGCACGTGGTGGAGCTCAAGTACGGAAAGCGCCTGCAGGCCGCGTTCGCGCAAAGGAACGGCGCGTCGTTAAGAAAGCGCATCGACGACATGTCGAACGGCGAGTACCAGATGCTCATCGGCAGGAGCGGGGGCGAGATACGAGAGGGCCTCACGCGCGGTGAGGCGGGCGACTACAAGGGTCTGGCGGGGTTGCTGGACCGCTACCCGGACGAGGAGTTGCCCGCGCTCCTCTCCGACCTTGGGGGCCACGACATCGAGTGCATCCTGGAAGCCTTGGAGGAGGCGGACGGGGTTCGCGACAAGCCCGTCATGATCCTCGCCTACACCATCAAGGGCTGGGGGCTTCCCATCGCGGGCGACCCGATGAACCACTCCCAGCTCCTGACCGAGGCGCAAATCGCCGAACTGCGCGATTCCGCAGGCCTGGGCGAGGGCGAGGAACTCGCGCCCCTCGCGGATGAAAGCGCAGAGGCCCTCGCGGTCGAGCGTGCGGTGGCGCGCTATGACGCGAGAGCCACCCTTGAGAGAGAAGAGATAACCCCCGCTCCCGTCCCCCGGGAAGTGGGGGCGAACTTCGCCTCCACTACATCCACGCAGGAGGCGTTCGGCGCCATCATGACGAACCTTGCGCGGGAGGACGCGCTCGCGCGCCACATCGTCACCACCTCGCCCGACGTGGCGGTGAGCACGAACCTGGGCGGCTGGATCAACCGCCGCGGCGTGTACCACCCCGAGGGCAAGGCGGATTTCTTCGCCCTACAGCAGGTGCAGCGGCTCTTAAAATGGGAAGAGTCGCCTGCGGGCCGGCACATCGAACTGGGGATTTCGGAGAACAACCTCATGCTCCTGCTCGCCGCCTTCGGCGTCTCGAAGGAGCTTTGCGGGGTGCGCGTCTGCCCTATCGGCACGGTGTACGACACCTTCATCAGCCGCTGTCTCGACGCGCTTCGCTACGCGGTCTATAACGGCGGGCGCTTCATCGTGGTGGCGACGCCGAGCGGCACGAGCCTCTCGCCGGAAGGGGGCGCGCACCAGAGCATCCTGACGCCCGCCATTTCGCTCGAGATGCCGGGGCTGGAGGCTTATGAGCCGACCTTCGCCGTCGAGGTCGAGTGGCTGCTCTTGTCAGCCATCGGCCGCGTTCTCGGGGATGCCGACTGCCCGGCCTTCTACCTGCGCTTGAGCACAAAGCAGGTGGATCAGAACCTCCTGCCCGCCGATTGGCTCGCGGACCCCCTGAAGCGCGAGGTGTTGAGGGAGAACGTCCTGGGCGGCGGCTACCTGCTTCACTCGGCGAAGGATGCGCCCGGCTACCGCGCGGGCGTGAACGCGGTGAACCTGTTCGTGAGCGGGGTGATGACGCCCGAAGCCCTCGCCGCCGCCCGCGCGCTGGCGGGGGAGGGGGTATACGCGAACGTCTACGTCCTCACGAGCGCGGACAGGATTTATGCAGAGCACAAGCAGGCGAAAAAAGCGGGCCGCCCCTCGCGCCTCGAGATGATGGTGGGGGATGCGCATCTCGATAACTCCGTCGTCTCGGTGCTGGACGGCCACTCGCTCGCCCTCTCGTTCCTGGGCGGCGCGCTGGGCGCGGACCAGCGGCCCCTGGGCACCGACCAGTTCGGCCAGAGCGGCCTCCCCCACGAGGTCTACGACGCCTTACAGATCGGCCAGACGCACATCGAGGACGCGTGTCGGGAGGTGGTGGGGTAGGGCCTAACTTCCAGGAAGATTCAAGAGGTGCATATCCATCTGTGATAGGGCTGTTGAAAAAGCCCTCATCAGGGCAGTAACCCCCCAACCTCCCTTATCAGGGGTTGTTGAAAAAGCCTGTTTGCGTGATTCGGCGTATGTAATCGACAGACGAGATAGAAGATTCACTCCCCCTTGAGGGTCGGGCTTCCCGAGGGGAAAGCCCGATAGCAAGACGAGGGCGAAGCCCGAAGTCGCGCTGGTGGGGGGAGTTTTTCTTTGGCATGTCCCCCCACCGAATCGGCCTTCGCACAAACCGCTCGGCCTCATCGTCGGGCTTTCCCCTCGGGAAGCCCGACCCTCAAGGGGGGAGTGAAATTCGGTACGCTCTTTCTGTGGACTTTTTCAACAACCCCTATCAGGGGAGGCTTTTCTTTCACCCCCGACGAGGGGGTTATTCAACAAACCCTCTTCACTCGCGTTTGATCCCTCAACACCATTTCGGGCGGCGTCCGCCGCGGTAGGGCAGGGCGTGGCCGGTGGCGAGGAGCAGCGCCGCGAGGTCGCGCCCGTCCGCCAGCAGGACGCTCGCCACGACACGGCGGCCGAACTTGCCGTGCGTCACGTTGACGAGCCAGACACGCTCGCCGATGACGCCGCGCACGAAATCGCGCGCCGCCAGACCCCTCCGGCGTTCATACTCGCCGCACCGCGCGCGCCTGATCTCGGGCGTGTCGACGCCGCGCACGCGCACGTTGCTCTGCGCGGTGATACCCGGCCACACCCTGGCCTCGACCTTGAAGGTGTCGCCGTCGATCACTCTCGTCACACGCGCGGGCACGCGCTGCTCGAGCGCCGTCGCTTGAGCCGCGAACGCAAGGGCGAAGGTGGTGATTCCGAACAAGATGAGTCGGGTCCTGTAGCGCATTTCGGGTCTCCTCGTGTTCCTCGTGTGGTGTTCCGGGTCCTTTCGCCTCGTCGATGGGTCTCTCAAAAAGAGTACAGGAGAAAATG
>WTGD01000261.1 GCA_011523725.1 Nitrospinota bacterium | reverse complement strand
CTCCCGAATGTCCGGATGAAGCCGACGGAGCCCAGGATGATCGCCGCAAGGGCGGTGCCGTATCCCACGTCGACGAGATAGAGCTGCAAATGGCTCATGATGGTGTTGTTGTTGAGCCCGATGGCGAAGGCCATCAGGATGAGGCACCAGAAACGGATGTCGTGCCTCACGGCCGAGAAGACTTCCCTGACTCCCTTGCCCTCGCCGCCGTGGCCTATGCCCGCTCTCGCCATCTCCTCGGGCGTACGAGGCGGGCCCCCGTCCGGCCCTTGGCCGACGTCCTCGGGCACGTCGCGCATGAGCAGAAAGCTCGTGGGCGCGATGACAAACAACAAGACCAGGCCGAAGATCACGTACGTGTAGCGCCAGCCCACCGAGGCGATGAGCCGCTCGATCAATGGTGACAGGACGAGGATGCCGATTCCGATGCCCGAGAGCGCGATTCCCGTGGCGCGGCCCCGTTTTCTGATGAACCAGCGCGGCATGATGGCGCTGTGCGTGGAGAAACCGCTCAGCGAGAGGCCGTAGCCGGCGAAAAGTCCGAACAGGATGTAGAGATGCCACAGCGAGGAGACGAAGAAGCACGAGATGAAGGTGAGGCCCAGAATCACCGAACCCCAGGGCATGATGGCGCGCGGGCCTTTTTTCTCGAGAAGCGAGCCGGCAAACGGCGCGCCGATGGCGTACGTGGCCATGGAAAGAGAGAACGCCCCGCTCAGAGGACCCCGTCCCCAGCCGAATTCCTCGAGCAGGGGAACCTGGAAGATGCCGAAGGAAAACCGGGTGACGACGTGGAAGCCCAGCGTGGCGAAGGAAAGCCAGACGATGAGCCAGCCGTAGTAGAACCTGGGCTTATTGGGGGGGCTGCTTACTGGAATCCTGGACATTCGCTTCCTTATTGTTGCGATGAATCACGGAAATTGAGGCGAGTATACACGCCGCCTGCACTCCGGGCGAAGTGATTTATCAATCTTCCCAGAAACACATCGCCGTCTGAAAGTGGATGTCCACCGTGTCCGCAGGGTTCAGGGCGTATCCGCCGCCCAGGGTTCCCGCCACGGGAATCCCGCGCGCGCGGCACTCTGTGAGTATGTACGCATCGCGCTGTTTCAAACCCTCCTTCGAGAGCTTGAGCGTTCCGAGCTGATCCCCCGAATACGGGTCCGCCCCCGCCTGGTACATCACCAGATCGGGCTTGTGCTCATCGAGAATCCTCGGGACGTGCTTTTCGAGATGCGGCAGATATTCATCCTCGGTGGCGAGGTCGTAGAGGCCGATGTCCAAGTCGCTTCGTTTCTTTTGCGGGTAGATGTTCTCCTGGTGGATGGAGAAGGTGAATACCGCCGCCTCGCGCCGGAAGATGACGGCGGTGCCGTTTCCCTGATGCAGGTCGCAGTCGATCACGGCGGCCCTCATGATGGCGCCCTCCTTCATGAGGACGCGCACGGCGACCGCCAGGTCGTTGACGTAGCAAAACCCCTCGGCCTGATCGGCGAAGGCGTGATGGAAGCCCCCCGTGAGGTTGATGGCGCGGCCCCTTTCGAGCGCCTCGCGCGCGGCGAGTATGGTGCCGCCCGTCGCGAGGAAGCTCGCGTCCACGATCTGCTTGCTGATGGGGAGTTCGCTCGGCGCGGTGCGCGCGGTGTGAACGCCAGATCGCAGATCCGCCAGGTATTCGGGCGTATGGACGAGGGCCAGTTCCTCTTCATTCGCAGTGCGCGGCGCGAGAAAGACGCTCTCGGGCAGCCCGGCTTCTCTCAGTCTGGCGTGGGTTTTCCGGTATTTCTCGGCCTGCAGGACGTGTTGGCCGATGTAGGCGTAATAGCCTTCGTGAAAGATGAAAACGCAGTGCTCGGGAGGCGCTCTCATCGCGGAGGCTAGATGACGCCCTTGTCCCTTAAGTCGGCGATGGCCGCGCCGTCGTAGCCGATTCCCTCCAGCACCTCGTCGGTATGCTTGCCCATCGGAGGCCCCGCCCAGCGGATCGTGCCCGGCGAGCCGTTCAGCCTCGGGATGACGTTCTGCATCCTGATGGGGCCGAGTTCCTCATCCTCCACGGTGGTGATGGTCTCGCGCGCCTGCACGTGGGGGTCCGCCATGAACTGGGCCACGTCGTAGATGGGCCCCAGCGCGCACTCGTGTTCCTCGAAATGGGCTATCGTCTCATCGAGCGTGTGCTCGCCTATCCAGCCCTGGATGGCGTCGTCGAGCTCGGTCATGTTTGCCACACGGCCCGCCTGGGTGACCATCCTGGGGTCGTCGGCCAGGTCCTCGCGCCCCACGGCGCGCATGACGCGCTTGAAGATGTTCTCCGCGCTCGCCGATATCACGACGTAGCGCCCGTCCTGGCAGCGGTAGGCGTTCCTGGGTGCTGCGAAGGGAATGGCGTTTCCGGTGCGCATCTGGACGTAGCCGAGCTGGTCGTATTCGAGCGGCTGGGGCCCCAGCACCATGGTGATGGGCTCGTAGATGGCGATGTCGATCTCCTGGCCGGGCGCGTCGTGGACGTCGCGGTGGTAGAGCGCCATCATCACGGCGTAGGTGCCGCACAGCGCGCTGATGCCGTCGGCCAGGGCGAAGGGCGGCAGCGTGGGCGGCCCGTCGGGAAAGCCCGTGATGTGCGCGAAACCGCTCATGGCTTCCGCCAGCGTGCCGAAGCCGGGCCTTTGCGCGTAGGGGCCCTTCTGCCCGAAGCCGCTCGTGCGCGCGAGGATGAGCTTGGGGTTCAGCGCATGGAGGCTCTCCCAGGAAAGGCCCCATCGCTCCATCGTGCCGGGGCGGAAGTTCTCCACCAGGACGTCCGCGCTCTCGCACAGCTTGCGGAGGATCTCCTGCCCCTCGGGTGAGGAGATGTTGCAGGTGATGGATTTCTTGTTGCGGCTCGCGAGCTTCCACCACAGCGAGACGCCGTCTTTCTGGGAGGCGAAGTTTCTCAGGGAATCGCCGCGCGGGTGTTCGATCTTGATCACATCGGCGCCGAAATCCGCCATGTAGGTGGCTATCCAGGGACCGGCGAACAGCGTGCCGATGTCGATGACACGAACGCCCTCGAGCGGCATTTTTTTGTGTTCACTCATGGAATCGGCGCTTCCTCGGGTTCAGGGGCCGACGCCTCGCGGCCCAGGACAAGTTCACGAATATGCGTTTCGCGGGACGCCCCGATGGTAGCAAAGCGCGGATGCCCCGGCAACGATTTGGGTGGGTTCGCGCTCCATGCCGCCCACGACTTTTTGTCGTGGACTTGGACCCCGCATATTGGGATAATCGGGAGAGTCGGGAGACTCCTCTCTGGACCTTGCCGCATTCGGAGGTTTCGCAATGAAGTCCATTCTCATCGCCGTATTGTTCGCCTTGTTGTTTCTGGCTCCCGCGCACCTGGGCGCGCCAGCCCGCACTTCGGACGGCCTGGTTCTGGTGACCCAGGACGCAGAAGCCAGGCGCTTCGGCGGCTTCCGCTCCTTCGGTTTTCGCGGCTCGCGCGGATTCGGCAGCTTCGGGCGCAGGGGTTTCTCGAGACGCTCGTTCGGCGCGCGTCCCCGGGCGCGCAGCTTCTCGCGAAGGCCGCTCCAGAGGTCCTCGTTTCTGGGCGGCGGCTTCGGCACGGGCCTGTTCGCGGGCATCGGCGGGTTCCTGCTGGGCGGCATGCTCGGCCGCATGCTCTTCGGCGGCATGGGCGGAATGGGAATGGGGGGCGGTTTCGGGCTTCTGGAGATTCTCCTGATCGGCGGGATCATCTTCTTCATCTTCCGGATGATGCGAAACCGCGCCTCCGCCTCCTACCAGGAACCCCGCTATTCGGGAGATCGCTACGCCGAGGCCGACCCCTACGGCGTGGGGGGCTACGAGGAGGACCCGCGCGAGAGGTACGAGGCGCCCGGCAGGTCCGAGAGGTCGGGCGGTGTGTACCGAGGACCTGACATCGGCGCTGCCGGCGGCGCGACCCGATCGGCCGGCGGTTCCGGCGGAAGCCCGAGGCGTGATTCGGCGAGCGGTTCCGCGCTTCGGCAGATGGCCGAGCGTGACGCATCCTTTTCCGAGCAGGCCTTCGTCGGACTGGCGAAGGAGAATTTCATCCGCTTCCAGAACGCCTGGTCGACGCGCGACCTGGAGCCGGTGCGCGACCTGATGGACAAGGAGATTTACGCGGAAGTCCAGCGCGACGTCGAGGGCCTCAGGAGCGAGGGGAAGATCAACAAGCTCGACGACGTGGACGTCGGGAAAGCCGAGATCGTCGAGGCCTGGAACGAGGAGGGCTTCGAGTTCATCACCGTGCGCTATGAGGCGAGCCTTTGCGATTACGTGGTGGACGAGCGAAGCGGGGATATCATCGAGGGCAGCCGCACGCAGCGCGTGAATTTCGCAGAGCACTGGACGTGGGCGCGGCCCGAGGGGCCGAACGCGTGGTTCCTCTCCGCCATCGAGCAGGCGTGAATCCGGGAAAACCCTACGGAGCGGAGACCTCCTCCTCATCGGGGGAGGGGGTTTCTTCCTCCTCGCCGTAGCGTCTGCCGCCCTCGAGATCCTTGAGCGACCACCAGAAGTAGATGATGCTGCCCAGGATCGCCGTCATGACGACGGCGAAGCCCACGAGGAAATAGGGAGGCAGCAGCGAGCGGTAGCTGACGGGCGGAGCGTTCGCGCCCGAAGCCGCGGCGGGCGCTTTCGCCTGTATCATGGCTTGTTCGGCTTCGAACGCCGTATAGCCCCAGTAGACCATCCCGCCCAGGAGCGCGAGTATCAGGGCGGTGCACACGGGCCATTTGAGGCCTGTTTTTTTCGCCTCGCTCACTCTCTCACCTCGGGAATCACCTCTTCCGCCAACAGCGCCATCTGCTCCATCTCCTCATCCGCGGGACCCGCGTGCTTGAAGATGAAGTGCGTTGCGCCCGCCTCCTGAAACGCCGCGATCTGCTCCAGGCAGCGCTCGCGCGGCCCATAGAATAAATACTTTTGGGCGATGCCGTCAAAATCCATGTTGTAGCGCCTCGAAAGATTCCGGATGCCCTCGCGCAGGGCGTGCTCCGCGTCCTCGTGCATGTAGATGAACGCGTGGTGCGCGGGCGTCCACGCGCCGCCCTCAATATCGAGAGGCCGGCCCGCATCTTCCGCCCATCGTTTCATGTCTTCCAGCCCCCTGGCGAAACGGGAAGCGGAGAACATATAGGAAACGTAGCCCTCGCACCTGAGCGCCGCTCTCTTGCGGGCGGCGTCGCTGCGGCCGCCCACCCAGATGGGCGGCCCGCCGGGCGTGAGCGGGGCGGGCGTCTGGCGCGCGTCCTCGAAACGCCAGAAGCGTCCCTCGTGGCTCACCGCCTCGCCGCTCCAGAGTTTTCGCACGATCTCGATGGATTCGTCCGTCCGCGCGCCGCGCTCTTTGACGGGCACGCCGCAAAGCTCGAACTCGGTCTTTCCCTCGCCCCCCACGCCGACGCCGAAGACGAAGCGCCCCCCGCCCGTCAGGTAGTCCACCGTGGCCGCGGTCTTGGCGGCGATGGCGGGGCGTCTCAGCGGCAGGAGATAGACGCCCGTCCCCAGCGTGATGCGGCTGGTGCGGGCCGCGAAGGCGGCCAGCGTGGTGAGGCTCTCGGTGTAGTGGCCGTAGAAGGAGACGTGATCCCCTATCCACAGGGAATCGTAGCCGAGCGCTTCGGCTGCTTCGGCGAACGCATACGATTCCCCGGGCGTATAGATGCGCTCGGGGTGCATGCCGAAGCTGACGCCGAATTTCGTCTTCATCCCTGGCTTCCTTGTTCTTGGTGCTGATCGCAGGCCATACGGCCCTGCGGGTGATGGCGAGGAAACTAGAGCACCTCTCCGCCCCGGTCAACTGGCTCGCCCGAATCGCCCGAACGCGAGCGGTGCATCGCAAGCCGTCTCAATCACCCGATACGTTTTGACAGCCCCGGTGCGCGACCTTAATATCCCCTCGCCGCTGTTCTCATCGTTTTGCATCGTTTTCTGGAAAGGGGTTTTTCCGTGGTTGAGGTCCGGGCGTTCCGCGCGTTGAGATATTCGAACGTCGCACCCGAGGAGATGGGAGAGGTCTCCTCTCCGCCGTATGACGTCTTTACGCCGGAAATAAGGCGTTCGTTTTACGAGCGCCATCCCCTGAACATCGTGCGCTTGATTCAGGGCGAGATTCTGGAGGGCGAAGACGGGGACGCGGGCCGCGTGGGGCGAGCGGTTGAATATCTAACGAACTGGCGCGCGGGCGGGGAGATGACCCTGGACGACGCGCCCGCGCTATATCCCTACCGCCAGCGCTTCTCGCTTCCCGACGGGACGCGCCTGGAGCGGAATGCGTTTTTCGCGGTGGTGAAGCTGGAGCCCTACGGCGCGGGCGAAATCCATCCCCACGAGCAGACCTTCCCCAAGCCCAAGGGCTACCTGTTCGACCTGTGGGGGAGGAGCGGCGCGCACCTGGGGCCGATCTTCGGGTTTTACGACGAGCACAAGGAAACGGCGAACAACGCCTTGAAGAACGCGGAGAAGGGCGCGCCCATCGCCGATTTCGAGGACGACGGCGTGCGCCATACCCTGTGGCGGTGCGACGACGCGCAAGTCATCGCGCTCGCGCAGGAATCGCTCCGGGACAAGGAGGTGTTCATCGCTGACGGCCACCACCGCTACGAGACGTCGCTCGACTTGCGGGACGCCGCCCGCGCGGATGGCGCTCCCGAAGGCGCTGAGGCGGATTACACGCTCATGTGCCTCGCCAACGTCGCGGACCCGGGCATGGTGATCCTGCCCACCTACAGACTTCTCAAGAAGGTTTCCGCGACGACGGAAGATGCCCTCGCCGCGCTCGCCGGGAAATACGACATCCTGGAGGAAGCGGCGCCCGGGGCCGGCGCGGGGGGGCTTGTGGCCGAGCGTCTGGCGGCGTTATCCCGGGAAAACGGGGGGGCGAGCGTTTTTTGCCTCTATGACGGGCGCGCGAGCGTCCGCTACCTTATCGGCAGGCACAGCGGCGATGCCGCATCCGTCGATGAAGTCGTGGCCGCCCTCGACGTGAGCCGCCTTCATGCGGACTTGGTGGACGGCGCGTTCAAAGCCTCTCACGAGGAGGGAGACATCGCCTTCACGCCCGACCCGGAACTTGCGCTCTCCTCCGCAAGAAGCGGCGAGTGCGCGGTGGCCCTGTTCCTCAATCCCACGCCCATCGAGTCGGTGTGCGAGATCGCCAAGGCAGGCGGCAAGATGCCGCACAAATCCACCTATTTCTATCCCAAGATACGCACCGGCCTCGTCGTTCACGCCTTCGCTCCCCCGGCGGGGGATTCGGCCTGACGGTTGCGGCATGAGAATCCTAAACGCGCGGTTCATCAAAAGCGCCGCCGGGCGGGCGGGCTGGCCGAGGGCGGATTTGCCCGAAATCGCGTTCGCGGGCAGGAGCAACGTGGGCAAATCCTCGCTCATCAATTTCCTGGCCAACCGCAAGAGCCTCGCCAAGACGAGCGCTACGCCGGGTAAGACGCAGCTCGTCAATTTCTTCGGTGTGAATGAGCGCTTCAACCTCGTGGACTTGCCGGGTTACGGGTATGCTAAGGTGCCCCTTGCGGAAAGGGCTCGCTGGCGGCCCATGATCGAGGCCTATCTCGAACACCGCGAGACGCTCCAGGGCGTGGTGGTGCTCATCGACTCGCGCCGGGGAGCGCGGGAGATGGATTTGCATCTTCTCGAATGGCTCGCGGCGGTGAACCTGCCGGCCTGTCTGGTGCTCACCAAGGCGGACAAGCTGAAACAAAACGAGCGCAGAGGCGTTCTGGACGCGCTCGTCAAGACGATGGTGGACGGCGGCGGATTGTACGGGCGGTGGTCCGGGCCGATCCTTTGCAGCGCGAACACGGGGCTGGGCAAACAAGAGATTCTCGCCCAGATGGCCGAGTGGCTGAACGAGCCGCCCCGCGACGCGCCCGCCGCCTGAATTCTGAGGGGAGGTTTCTCGCAGCATGCGCGCATATCTGCTAGAGTGGGCCATCGACCGCCTGAAAGAGCGATCCGACAAAAAAACAGCGCCTTCGCGCAACAAATCTTCTGAGGACGAGCGTGCCGGAAAAGAAGAAAGCGGCTCCGAAAGCCGCGGCCAAAAAGAAACCGGCCCCCAAAAAAGCGGCGAAGCCGAAAGCTGACGTGCGCGGCTGGGCGCCGGGGGTTCCAAAGGAAAAGCCGAAGGGCAGGACCTATGACGGCCCCTTGAACGTGAACGCGAAGCCCAGGCGGGCGGACAGGATCTTCTTCGGCACCGGCGGCGTCCCGCACTCCACCAGGCCGCAGACTCACCCGGCGGCGGTGCGCAGGCTCCATGAGCTGGGCTTGGGCGTCTACGAGATGGAGTTCGTCCACGGCGTGCGCATCCGAGAGGAGACCTGCGATGAGGTGAGGGCCGCCCAGGCGGAGACGGGCGTTCACATCACCGCGCACGGCCCCTATTACGTGAACCTCTATTCGCTCGAAGAAGAAAAGGTGGCGGCGAGCCGCAAGCGCGTGCTCGACACCGCGCGCGCCCTGGCGAAGTGCGGCGGAGACGGCGCGTGCTTTCACCCGGGGTTCTACCAGAAACGAGACCCGAAAGAGGTCTACGACTTCATCTGCAACCAGATAGGAGAACTCGCCGACATCCTCGAAGATGAAGGCTGTCCGGTTCGCCTGGATCCGGAGACGACGGGCAAGGGCACCCAGTTCGGCTCGCTCGAGGAAATCGCCGACATGGGCGGGGACTTGAAGAACAAGAACGTGGGCTTCACGATAGATTTCGCCCACATTCACGCGCGCTCGGCAGGGGCGCACAACACGTATGACGAGTTCGGCGCCCAGCTCGAACTCCTCAAGAACAAGATGGGCGACGACGTTCTCAAGACCATGCACATCCACCTATCGGGCATCGCGTATTCGGACAAGGGCGAGGCGCATCACCTGGAGCTCGACGAGTCGGACATGAATTACGAGGATTTGTTCCGCGCGCTCATCGATTTCGGCGCCGAAGGCCGGGTGGTGTGCGAGTCTCCTGCGCTCGAATACGACGCGCTCATCATGCAGAAGGCATACAGAAAGCTGAACGGCGGCTAGCCCGCGCGCATCCTCTCTTGCGGGGATGCCGGGCGGGACGGTCGATAAGAATTCCCCTCTAAAATCCGGTTCAAGGAAGGAAAGACGACATGACGATTGTGGAACAGATGGCGGCGTTCGCCGCGAACAGCAGTTTCGATGACCTCACCGATGAGATGCGAACCCAGATCAAGACCCTGATGGTCGACACCATCGGCTGCGCCATCGGCTCGCTGGGCGAAGGCCCCGTCCGCTACCTGCGCGAGCAGGCGGATGATTTCGGTGGTGCTGCGCATTGCACGCTCATCGGCGGCGGCAAGACGGCGCCCGACGCCGCCGCGTTCTACAACACCTCGCTGATCCGCTATCTCGATTTCAACGACGGCTTCATGGGCAAGCTCGCCACCTCGCACCCGAGCGACAACACGGGCGCCGTGATGGCGGCGGCCGAGTACGCGGACGCGAGCGGAGAGGATTTCATGACGGCCCTGGCGCTCTCCTATGAGGTGCAGTGCCGCCTTTGCGACTTGGCGCCCTATGAGAAACGAGGCTTCGACCAGCCGATGGCGGGCGCATACGCCGTGGCGGCGGGCGCCTCGCGCGCCCTGGGGCTGGATGCGGAGAAGACGGCCAACGCCATCGCGATCAGCGGTGTGCGCCAGAACCCCCTGCTCATCACGCGCACGGGCGAACTCTCCCACTGGAAGGGCTTCGCCTACGCGGCGGGCTGCCACACCGGGGTGCACTCGACGTTTCTCGCCATGCGCGGGGTGACGGGGCAGCTCCTGCTGATGGAAGGCCCGCTCGGCGTTTTCGAGTCCGTGACGGGAGAGTTCGAGGTCGACTGGTCGGACACTTCTTTAAGCAAGATGCTCGAGATCAGCGTGAAGCGCTACAACGCGGGCCTCCACTCCCAGACGGCCATCGAGGGCGTCATCGGCATGAAGCGCGAGCACGGCTTCCGTCCCGAGGATATCGAAGACGTCGAGATCGGAATCTACGAGCGCGCCTACTTCATCATGGGCGGGGGCAAGGCGGGCGCGCGCGAGCACGTGCTCAACAAGGAGACGGCGGATCACAGCCTGCCCTACGTGCTCGCAGCCGCCATCATCGACGAGCAGGTGCTGCCCGCCCAGTACGAGGAGGCGAGAATCCGCGCGGACGACGTGCAGGCGCTGTTAAAGAAAGTGCGCACCACCAACTCCGATGAGATGACGGCCCGGTATCCGACACAGTCGCCCGTTCTCATCACCATCACGTTAAAAGACGGGAGCGTCCACAAGCTGGACAAGCCCACCTGGGAGGGGCATTTCTCCACACCGATGAGCTGGACGACGGTGAACGAGAAGTTCGAGGCCCTGAGCGAGGCGCATGCGGACGCCTCCTTGCGCGGTGAGATTGTGGACGCCGTATCGAGGCTCGATTCGATACGGATCAAGGAACTCACGGCCCTGCTCGAGCGGGTGAACACGCCCGAATAGGCGGTTGGTGAAAAAGTTCACAAAAGGAGCGTACTGAATTTCACTCCCCCCTTGAGGGGGAGTCAACGAGGCA
>WTGD01000387.1 GCA_011523725.1 Nitrospinota bacterium | reverse complement strand
TCTCAACTTATGACGCCCCTGACGCCATACGAGGCATGCCTGCGGAATGCAGGGGATGGAGACGGTAGCCGTGCGCGATGACGCCCCCCAGGGAAACTGGCTCGACCGCTTCGTCACCCGGACGACGGCCATTCCACTGCCCCGGGACTTGCGCTCGAAGGCGCTTCGCACGGTTGTAACGCTGGTTTCCGTCGCGTTTTCCCTGCTCTATATCTACTATGCCGGGTTCGGTTATTTCTCGCCCGAGAGCTTCATCTCCGGGTACCTGGGATTCACCTTCGTCCTGGTGTTCATCCTTTTCCCGGGGTCTGATAAATCGCCGCGCGACCGCATTACCGCAGTCGACGGAATCCTGGTGTTGAGCACCGTCGCGGTCACCTACCACTACAACGTCTACTTCCCCATCCGCTACATCGAGCGGTTCGGCGAGGCGCTCACACACGACGTGGTTTTCGGCATCATGGCCATCGTTCTGGCCCTGGAGGCCTGCCGCCGCACGCTGGGCCCCGCCCTTCCGCTGATCTCGCTCGCCCTGATCGGATATTCCCTTTTCGGCCCCTACTTTCCGGGCCATCTGACGCATCAGGGGATCAGCCTCTGGGATACCGCGGCATGGCTGTACAGCAACCAGTCGATCTACGGCGTCATCACGCGGATCTTCGCGAGTTTCGTGTTTCTCTTCATCGTGTTCGGCGCGATTCTGGAAATGTCGGGAGGCAAGGAGCTCTTCCTCAACCTCCCGCTCTCGATCATCGGGCGGACGCGGGGAGGCTCGGCGAAGCTCAGCGCCGTGGCGAGCGCGCTCTTCGGCATGATATCCGGGAGCCCCACGGCGAACATCGTGGGCACCGGAACGCTCACCATCCCGCTGATGAAAAGATCCGGGTTCCCGCCGCACGTGTCGGCCGCTTTCGAGGCCACGGCCTCGACCATCGGAGTGACCATGCCCCCGTTGATGGGCGCGGCCATATTCCTCATGGCGGATTTCACGGGAATTCCCTATCTGGAAATCGTCAAGGTATCCATACTGCCGTCGCTGTTGTTCATGCTATCCCTCCTGGCGGTGGCCCATGTGTATGCCAGGAAGGCGGGCATCGAGGGGTTGCCGCCCGAGGAGTTGGGGGATCCCTGGGAGATACTCAAAAACTACTGGACCTTCGCGGTTCCCCTGGGTCTCATATTCTATATGCTGGGATCGGGCTACAGCCCGGATTACGCCGTGTTCGTCGCCATTCTGGGCGTCGCGGGGGCGAGTCTCCTCTCCAGGCACACGCGCCTGACGCTCCCCCAATGGGCGAAAATCCTCGAGGTCGGCGCCCGCAGATCGCTCACCGTCGGTGGATTGGCCGGCTGCCTGGGCATCATTATCGGGATTGTGTTCAGAACGGGAATCGGTACCAAACTCTCGATCCTCGTGGTCGACCTGTCCGGCGGGTATCTCATTCTCGCCGTTTTGCTGACCGCCCTGGTGACGTTCGTGCTGGGGATGGGCGTCTCTTCCATCACGGCCGACTACCTCCTCCTTTCGGTGCTGATCGCTCCGGCGCTGATCGAACTCGGCGCGACGCCGATGGCGGCCCACCTCTTGATCATCTGGTATTCGCAGACTTCGAACCTGACGCCGCCGGTCTGCGGCGGGGCCTTCACCGCAGCCGCCATCGCAGGCGCTCACCCCTGGCGGACAGGGTTTTTCGCCTTTCGAATCGGGCTGTTCATCTATCTCATTCCCGTCGCCTTCGTTTTCGGAGACCTCCTGAATCCGGGGCTGAACCTTCCCTTCTTCTGGACGCTCTTAACGGCATCCCTCTCGGCGGTTTGCTTTGGCGGCGCCGTCATCGGCTACCTGACGGGCACCTTGAATATGTGGCAGCGGTTCCTGCTCGCGGCGGCGACGGTCGCCTTGTTCGAGCCGCATCTGCTTCTGGATTTCATCGGTATGGCTCTCCTGGCGTTGGTGGTAGTGTGGCAGAATCTCGGGAAAAAGAAGGCAAATCCAGAGGCCGCTTGAAGTTCCTGGGTATGGCTAAGCCAATGTTCCTAAAAGGATTTATCTCACCGTCCGCTTGAATGACGAGGACGCCTACAGCGGCAGCCGGCGGCTTTGCCCGATGTCTTCTAAGACGGCGAGCGAAGGAGGTTTTTCCGAGGGGATGCTCGTAGAGTACGTGCCTGTACGTGGAGCGCCACTTGGAGCCTGAGTGAAGATAACGCCGGCGTTAACTCTGGGGAAAACTTCCATCGGGCCAATCGGGGCAAGCATTCTGAAACTTCGGAACAAAGAGCGAATATGTCTCCGGCCGATTACAACGCCCTACTTTCACCCTCCGTTGGCTTCGTAAGCCAGTAAACATGCTTTTCGGCACGTTGCGATGCGCCGCCTTTCCCTGTCGGGGGATTCGGCTTCCATGACACCCGGAACTTATTGAATTACAATTCCTCCACACATCGAACCCAGCCGATAGAGACTCGATACTTCGGGAGGATACCAGGATGCCTGAGTCAGCCGATTATCTTCTAAGCGGGGGAACCGTCATTACGGTGGATGAGGAGCGCCGCATTATCCGCGACGGCGCGGTCGCCATTCGAGGAGACCGGATCGCCGCCGTCGGAAAGGCGGAGGAGTTGAGCCGGGAATTCACCGCCGGGCGCACGATTGACGCGAAGGGGAAGCTCATCATGCCCGGTTTCGTGAACTCCCACATGCATTTCTACCACACCATGCACCGGGGGCTGGCGCCGGAGAATCTCGGAGGCATGCCGTGGTCCGACTACGTGCACAGGTACATCGCCACGGTCCTCACGCCCGAGGACGAGATTTACGGCGGGCTCACGATTCTCCTCGAAACCTTGAAGGCGGGCACCACCACATTTCTGGAGGCGGGCTCTTACAACCCGGCGGCGGTCATCGAGGGAATCTCGCGCATCGGTATGCGCGGCCTGATGGGCAGGCGCTCCTTTGACGACGAGTTTCTGGGTCACAGCATGCTTCTGGAAGATACCGACACCTGCCTCAAGGAAAATCTCGCCTTCCTGGAAAAGTACAAGGACGGCTACAACGGCGGGTTGATCAAGGCGTGCGTGGACGTCGTCGGGCTCGGCCGCTGCTCGGACAAGCTGTATATCGAATCGAAGAAGATGGCCGACGATTACGGGACCACCCTGAACTTTCACCTGGCCGCCATGTTCGAGGAATTGACGGCTACGCGCATGCGCTATGGCCGCCGCCCCGTCGAGCACATGTATCATCTGGGCGTACTCGGGCCGAATACGGTTCTCGTCCACATGATCCACGTGAGCGAGCGGGAAATCGACATGCTGGCCGAAAAAGAGGCGCGGGTGATTCACTGTCCCTCGACGGCGCTCAAGATTTCCTACGGCAACGCGGCGTTCGCAAGGTTTCCGGAGATGCTGGCCAAAGGGGTCACCGTCGGAATCGGAAGCGACGCTTCGGACTGCTCGAACTATGCCGACATGATTCGCGTCATGTACCTGGCCGGCGTGCTGCCGAAGGATTACCGCTACGACCCCGACGCCGGCTCCGCGGAGACGGCCATCGAAATGGCCACCATCAACGGGGCGCGCGCCATCGGGATGGACCATGAAATCGGTTCACTCGAGGCCGGCAAGAAGGCGGATGTGATCGTCATCACCATGAAGCGGCCCGAGTGGTATCCGCTCTACAGTGAAGTGCAGAACCTCGTGTATTCCGCTTCGGGCGACTCGGTGGAGACGGTGTTCATCGACGGGAAGATCATCATGGAAGACCGCCGGGTACTGACGGTGAATGAGGAGGAGATACTGGAAAAGTGCCAGGAATGCGCGGTGGGAATCCTAAAGAGGAGCGGCGTAGAAGTTCCGGGCAAATGGCCCATCCTGTAAAAACCCGTTAGCTCCCAAGAGAAACACCAAGAGCGGAACCTCAGATCAACCGCACCGGGTTTCCTTCTCGAGCGAGGCGAGTTCAAATTAGAGCAGAAATCAAGGAGTAGATTACGAGCCCGTTTTCCGTATCGGTTTGCGGGATGAAGATTCTGAAGAGCTTCATGATATAGGTAAACCCGAATGATCTTGGGGCGTATACACCAGAATCAGAACATCCCGTTATTATCCCTATTCACAGGGGCCTTCAGCAAAGAAGCGTTTGCCGCTGACTGTAACCATCGTTAGAGAAAACGTTCTCTCCTCCGCGGAAAAAGAATTTGTTTTGGTGGTCCATCTCGACCACACGTGTTCCGTCTCTCCGAACCCGCTCGTTTTTCACGTGCTGGCGTCAATCTTGCGCCATATTGACAATTTAGATATTATTTCTGTTCTTATCAGCTCTTTTCTATTTGGCAAATCGCAAAAGTGAGGATCTGGAGAACGGAGTTGCGCATCCGCGTTGAACACTTCTCCAGGTTTGGATGGTGAGTGCATAACGGAAGGTTATCACTCGCCATACTTAGTCAAAGGGAGGGCTTTCGATATGAAGTGCGCGTGGAAACGATTCAATTATTTCATGCTCGTTGCGGTTGTGGCAGTCTGGGCCTTCGGCTCGGGCGCGGGCGTCTCGGAAGCAGCCAAATACAAATTAGTCGTGGGATCGGGTGGTGGCAACATCGGGGCTCCCATCCACGTCGCCAAGGTGAAGGGCTACTTCGCGCAGGAAGACCTTGCGATTGAACACAAGATATTCTCCTCCGGCGCGGCCATGGTCGAGGCGCTCGCGGCGGGCGGAGTCGAGTTGGGACACTCGGGGGATTTGCCATTCGTCTCGCTGGCTGCCGCCAACGTGCCCGCCTGCATCATCGCCCAGAACGGGCAGGACAAGGACTACCTCGAGATTTTCGTCGGCAAGGACCTGGGCATGACGAAGCCCACCGACTTCTACGGGAAAAAGGTCGGGTTGCGGTTTGCATCCGCGGCCCACATCCTGTGGATCAATTTTATTGAAAGATACAAACTGGACGCCAAGAAGATCCGGGTGGTGAACCTGACGCCGAACGATCTCATCGCCGCCTACAAGAACAAGGACGTGGACGGCGGGGTGGTCTGGTATCCGCATCTGACGACCGCGGAGCAGGTCCGGCCGACGCACTTCGCGCATTCCCAGTTGCTCAACAAGTTCGGCAAAATGGCGAAGTCCGCCAACATCCACCTTTCCTTCACCCTCATCAGCGCGCGGAAAGCGGCCCTGAAGAACAAGCCGGACGCTATGAAGGCGTATATGCGCGCGATGCTGAAGTCCTACCGGTTCATGAACGATTCGGGAAATCGCGCGGAGTTTCTCAGTATCCTGGGAAAGGCGTACAAGATGTCCACTCCCGCGATGAAACCAATTCTTGACAACACTTTCTACAGGCTTGAGATTACGGATGAAATGGTGAATGCCGAGCAGGCGGTGGCAGATAGCATGAAGAGGGTCGGCAGGAAGCTCAAAAGAACGCCGAACATGAGAGAATTCGTCTATACGGATCTCCTGAAGTCGGTCGCGAAGGATCTGGCGAAGACCGAAGGGGCCTGCAAGCTTTAGGGGGACAGTTTCACCTTACCGGTTTGGGGTGTCTGTATGGAATTTCCGGTATGACGGTCAAGCTGCAAGTAAATCGGGTCTCGAAAGAATTCGTCGACCGGCGCTCCAAATCAACGGTGCGGGCGCTGGATGAAATAAACCTCGAGGTCCAAAAAGGCGAAGTCATCTGCATCCTCGGTCCCAGCGGATGCGGAAAATCCACTCTCCTGAACATCGTCGCAGGATTCCTCCCCCCCTCAGGGGGGGAGGTTCGCGTCGATGGGCGTCCGGTCACCGAGCCGGGACCCGACCGAGGTTTCGTTTTCCAGGAATTCGCCCTTTTCCCCTGGCGGACGGTGCTCGAAAATATCGAATTCGGTCCTGTCCTGAAAGGGATGGAAAAAGCCGACCGCCACGCCCGCGCGCGGGAGCTCATCCAGCGCATCCACCTTACGGGATTCGAGAACAAATATCCTTTTGAGCTTTCGGGCGGAATGAAGCAGCGCGTCGGGATCGCCCGGGCGCTGGCGAACGACCCTGAAGTGCTGTTGATGGACGAGCCTTTCGGCGCACTGGATGCCCAGACGCGCCGGGTGATGCAGGAAGAGCTCCTGAAGCTTCTCGGCGAAACGAAGAAAACCGTCCTCTTCGTGACCCACGCCATCGACGAGGCCATCGTTCTGGCCGACCGGGTGGTGATCATGACGGCCCGCCCAGGCCAAGTGAAGGCTCTCCTGGGCGTTGACCTTCCCCGTCCCAGGGATAGGACTTCTCCCGAGTTCAACGAACTGTACCGGAATATGGACGACCTCATACGGGTCGAGGTGGAGAAATCGATTGAAGTGCAGGATCCGGATCCCGCGGCTTTGGGAGAGGGCGCATGAGCAGAAAAATGGTGACGCGCGCCGTCTCTATCGGGGGATTATTTATCCTCTGGTTCGTTGTCACGAAATACAAATTGGTCAATCCGCTCTTCCTGCCGCCTCCCAGGGAAGTCTGGGAGGGAGCGGTTGATCTTCTTCAGGCGGGTGAGTTGCAAGAGCACATTGCCGTCAGCCTCTGGCGAATGTTCAAGGGATTCGTCGTCGGTTCTTTTGCCGGCGTAGTCATCGGAATTCTGATGGGCCAATTCCGGTTCTTCCACGCAGCGGTGGGGCCATTGGTCGAAATCATCCGGCCCGTTCCCGGCCTGGCCTGGATCCCGGTGGCCCTTATCTGGTTCGGCATCGAAGACGCGTCCAAGGTATTCATCATATCCATGGGCGTGTTCATCGCCGTCGTCACAAATACCTTCGTGGGGGTTCGTTCGCTGGACCCCGTTCTGGTGCGTGCCGCTTGCAGCCTGGGGGCCAATCGCCGGGACATTTTCTTCCGCGTGGTCCTTCCCGGAGCCCTCCCTCACATCTTCACCGGTTTCCGGCTGGGCGTTCAGGTCTCCTTCGCCTTGTTGGTTGCAGCGGAGTTGGTGGGTTCCACATCGGGTCTGGGATTTCTGATCCAAGACGCCCGGAATTATTTCCGCGGGGATCTAGTCATCTTGGGTATGGCCGTAATCGGCGCATTGGGATTCAGCATCACGCGCCTCGTGGAAATCGCGGACAGGTGGTTACTCCGCTGGCAATCCACGAGCCGGGAAGGCACGTTCTATTAGGAGAGACGTTGCAAACGCAATCTGTGTCAGGCCGCCTTGGAATATCCACCCTCTCGGTGACGGGATTTGTCGTCCTTTGGCAGCTCTGTGTCACTCTCGAATTGGTGGACCCGCTCATCCTGCCGTCTCCGTGGATGGCCATCCAATCCGGAATCAGGCGTTCTGAAGGGGGTGAGCTCCTACGCCACGTCATTGCCTCGGTGGTTCGTATCACCGAGGGGTTCTTTCTGGGCTCCGTCATGGGCGTCTTGCTCGGTCTGCTCATGGGCCAAGTCCGGCTCATCGGTGAGGCGCTCGAACCGATCGTGGACATTTTACGGCAGATACCCGAGGTTGCATGGATTCCCCTCGCCATCCTGATGTTCCAGATGGGAGAGGGTTCCAAGGTGTTCATCATCACATATGGCGCGTTGTTTCCCGCCATCATCTGCACCTTCGACGGCGTCAAGATGACCGATACCGCCATCATCCGCGCGGCGCGCTCCCTGGGGGCGAGCCGGGGGCAGCTATTCTGGCGGGTCACGCTGCCCGCCACACTGCCCCACATCATGACCGGGCTGTGGATCGGTCTTGGCTATGCTTTCCGCGGGCTGATCGCAGCAGAGTTGGCCGGGGCGCAGGAGGGAATCGGGTTCATGATCATGCTGGCGCGGGAAGACAACTTGACCGCCGACGCTTTCATGGGCATGGCGCTCATCGGGGTGATTGGTTTTTGCGCCATCTACGGCCTGGGCGCGGTCCGCAACCACGTTCTCCGCTGGCACGAGAGCACGCAGGAGTAAGGTTTTTCATTGGCACGCTGTCTCTTTCCCTTCCGGTCCAAGGTTAAAACCTCCAGCTGCGTTTTCATTTATTCGCCGGATGTCGCCGCCCGAACTCACTCTACCGAGCATTCGATGCGGCGATGGGCACCGTCAACAACAAGAAAACTGTGCGGGCCTTGCGACGCCGCCTCGTCCCAGCGTGATGCTCCCGGCAAGGCGTGTGCAATCCATCGTTTACCGACAGGGACTTACCTGGATGCGCCAGAATTGTAACGAACCCGCTTGCGCTTTGATTGCATACGTCAGACGGTAGATTCCATGTAAGACTGAAGTAGAAATATATTCAAAATAATATCAACAGGTTACCGGGATTTCATAGACGATGAATACAGCACTGCTTATCGGATTGGCGGAAGACGCAAGGAAACCTCATCTCGGGAATCAAGTCTTCCATGTAATAAAGAAAACCCGTACCCGGCAGATCGAGCAATCCCTTGTGCCCGCCACAGACAATAATGACCGCACCGAGAGCGGGCAGCGACGCCGCGAGGATGCCGATTCCCGGATGGCGTCATTCATCAAAGCGACTCCGCGATCGCGGCAGGCCGAGCTCAGGGCGGGCATAACCACCCGGCAGCCGGTGCCGAACGTCACGTAGGGGACCGCCACGGCGCGCGTTCGCTCGTCCATAAGCTCGATGAACGCGATTGATGAATGAGTGTTTACTCTCGCCACGGCGCGAGCCTCTCGCCCTTCGATACGCCGCCGTTCGGATTTGCGCTGTTTTACATGAAGGGCTTGGCCTCACCCCAGGTCAAGATCCAGCAGATCTACACCGGAATCATTCCGTTCGTGCTTCTGCAACTGACCGGACTGGCGCTTATAATGGCATTTCCGGAAATCGCCATGTGGCTGCCGAGACAGCTGCTCAATTGAGCCATTCCTGGGCCGGTGCGGCCAGATCGGGCCTTCGGTCGACCCACGGTCTGGCGGCCTCGAATGCGGCGGCGGCGCGGAAGATGTCTTCCTCGTGCAAGATCCTCGAAACCATCTGCATGCCCACGGGCAGGCCGTCCCGGGTCCATCCCGCCGGCACCGAGGCGGCCGGCTGGCCCGTCAGGTTGAACGGATAGGTGTAGTAAACCCAGGATACGATGTTGCGGTCGGGCAGCTCCGGGGGCGCGTTGCAGTTCACGTCGAAAGCCGAGACGGGAAGCGTCGGCGTCAAGAGCAGATCGTAGTCCTCGAAGAAGAGGCGCATCTTCTCGCGAAAGTCGTAGCGCCGGAAAACCTTGTCGTAATACCCGTCCAGTTCCTGATCGAGGGCGCCGGCGAGCACGTCGGCAACCGCCGGGTCGAGCAGGTCCGGCTTGTTAGCGAGCACATCCTTGAGCCGGGTTCCGACGCCGGCGTAGAACTCGGCCATCCAAATGGGGAGCGGGTCCTCTTCCATGACCTGTTCGACCAGGTCCACGGTGCAGCCGAGATCCTCGAACACCCTGACGGCCTCCTCAACGATCCGGACCACCTCGCCGGTCGGCTGCGCGTAGCCGAGCGTCGGGCTCCAGGCCAGGCGCATGCCCTCGACCGGACGCTCGCAGGCGGCCAAGAAGTCGGGCACGGGCTGCGCGACGCCGAAGGGATCCCGGCGGTCGTGCCCGGCGACGGCGTTCAGCAGGAGCGCCCCGTCGCGCACGGTGCGGGTGAGCGGGCCGACATGGGCGAGCGTCGGCGTGGCGCTCGCCGGGAAGACCCCGACGCGCGCGAACTGCGCCTTGATGCCGAAAAGGCCGCTGAGCGAACTCGGGATGCGGACGGACCCGCCGCCGTCGGTTCCGAGCGCGAACGGTGTGACCCCGGCGGCAACGCTGGTCGCGGCGCCGCAGCTCGATCCGCCCGGCGTCTTGGCGAGATTCCAGGCGTTCGGCGTCACCCCGGTCAGCGGGCTGTCGCCGACCGCCTTGCAGCCAAACTCGCTGGTCGTCGACTTACCGACGATGCAGCCGCCCTGCCGCCGCACCCGGTCCACCGAGGGCGCGTCGACAGCCGCGACATTGTCCGCCATCGCCCGAGAGCCGAAGGTCAGCTTCAGGCCGTCCACGGCGATCAGGTCCTTCACCGAGATGGGTAGGCCGTGCAGCAGTCCGAGCTCTTCGCCGGACATGACGGCCTTTTCGGCCTGGCGCGCCGCTTCAAGGGCGAGGTCGGGCGAGGTCTGGACGAAACAGTTGAGCGTCGGCTCCAGCCCGTCCATGCGCTCCAGGGACGACCCGACGAGTTCGACCGGCGAGATGTCGCCGCGCGCGATCAGGTCCTTCAACTCGATTGCCGTCATGAACGCGAAATCGCTCATCGTTCCTGTCCGTCGAGCCACCCGCCAAGCGTCTCGAGCGTCATCGCAAACCGCTCGATTTCATCCACGTCTATCGCGCTGAAGGTCCGGAATAGATCCTGTCCGATGTCCTTGTGGATCCTGTCGAGCAGCGCCGTAAAATCCGGAGCCACCGCTCCCTGTTGTTCGTTCATCCGTTTTCTCCCGTTGGGTAAGTCGGCAAAATCCTTGTTCGGAGAATTATATACAATCCTGCCCGAAGGGGGTTGTTGAAAAAGCCTTTGTCGGGGGGCATCGTTTTTATCCCCTGAAAAGAGAGGTTTTTGTAGTGGACAATCCCTCCTCGGGATTGTCCACGCATATATGCGGCCCATG
>WTGD01000238.1 GCA_011523725.1 Nitrospinota bacterium | reverse complement strand
GTATGACCTCATCTCGGCGCGAGATGCCGATGACGGAGTCGTCCGCTACGCCTACGTGCACCATAAGACCGAAGTGGAGTTCAGCCATTACAATTTCGAGGAGGCGGACGTAAAAATCCATTTCGATATATTTGACAAATACGAGGCGGAAGGTTTGCGCCTCGTGGAGAAGGGCCTCACGTTTCCCGCCTACGATCATGCTCTTAAGTGCTCGCACACCTTCAATCTTCTGGATGCGCGAGGCGCCATCAGCGTGAGCGAGCGGGCGCGCTATATCGGCAGAATCAGAAAGATGGCGCGCGCGTGCGCCGAGAGCTATCTGAAATCCCGCTACGAGGCCGGGTTCCCTCTCATCAGGGACGAGGCGCGGCGCGAGGAGCATCTCGCCCTATACGCCGCGCAATACGATGCAGAAGAGGCGAAGCCGAAAGTGGGCAAGGGTTAGGGGGTTTCGGTTTGGGCAAAGAGCTGCTTTTTGAAATCGGGACCGAGGAAATCCCCTCCATCTACATGCCGGGGATGCTCGCCGCCCTGAAAGACGGGGCCGAAGCGGCGTTCGCCGAGGCGCGCCTGGAATACCAGGGTCTGGAGACGTTCGGTACGCCCAGAAGGCTCGTACTGCACGTGGCCGATATGGCTGAGCGCCAGAAACCGCTTCAGGAGGAAATCCTTGGTCCCCCCGTCAAAAACGCATTCGATGAAGACGGGAACCCGACCAAGGCGGCTCTCGGCTTTGCCAGGACGAACGGGACAGATGTATCCGAACTCAAACAAGTGGACACGCCCAAGGGCGCGCGACTGATGTATTTCAGGGAAGACTTAGGGGATGAGACCAAAGCTGTGTTGGGGTCTTTGCTGACGAAGCTCATCCAGGAGTTGCCGTCTCCGAAATCCATGCGTTGGGGAGCCGGAAAGTTTTCCTTCGTTCGTCCCGTGCAATGGATTCTGGCGCTTTATGGTCAGGAACGCGTCGAAGGTCCCACAGCGGGTGCGGGCGCATCGCTGCCGCCCTTCGGATCAGTCACTCATGGGCATAGATTTCATGGGAATAAAATATTAAATATCAATAATTACCAGGAATATATTCATGTATTGCATGATAATAATGTAGAGCCCATCGTCGATGACGGGAGCGGCGGGGGACGCATACCCATGGTGCGCGCGAGCGTCCTTGAAGCGGCGAAAGTTGCGGGAGGTGAACCTGCGGCGGACGTGGAGGCGGTAGAGCGTCTGGTCGAGAAGGTGGCGCATCTGGTGGAGTGGCCGTTTCCGGTGGCGTGCGGATTCGATGAGAAGTTTCTGGATCTTCCGAGCGAAGTCATCATCTCCACTTTGGAGGTGCACCAAAGGTGCTTTGCCCTCAAGGAAAAGGGAGGAGGGCGGCTCATTCCCTCCTTCATCGGCGTGAGCAATACGCGGGCGAAGGATATGAGCGTCGTGCGGAAGGGCTACGAGCGCGTCGTTCGCGCGAGACTCGAGGACGCGGATTTTTACTGGCGGCAGGACCTCGAAACGCCCCTCGTCGACATGGCGGAGGCGTTGAAGGGCGTGGTCTATCACCCGAGGCTGGGCACGAGTTGGGATAAAGTGGAGCGTTTCAGGCGACTGAGCGCCTGGCTGTGCGGGAAGATAGCGCCGGGCGACAGCGCGTTGGCGAAAGCCGTGGACGAGGCGGCGTATCTCTGCAAGGCGGATTTGACCAGCGGCATGGTCTATGAGTTCCCCGAGCTTCAGGGCGTCATGGGGCGACGCTATGCCGAGCGCGAAGGCAGGGATGAGGCGGTATCCCGCGCCATTTATGAGCATTATCTCCCCCGGGGCGAGGGAGACGATTTGCCGGAAGGCCTTGCGGGGGCCATCGTAGGACTTGCCGACCGCATGGACACCATCGTCGGCATGGTGGGACTCGGCTACCTGCCCAGCGGCTCGGAGGATCCGTATGCGCTCAGACGCGCGGCCAATGCGGTTCTGCTCATCCTGGAGCATAAGTTTTTCAGGCTCTCCCTGCCTGAATGGGTGGAGGCCGCGAGTGCGCCTTTGGAAGATAAATTCAAAGACCGGGGCGAGGCGATCGAGAGAATTTCGGGGTTTTTGCGCAACCGGGTGTCCGCCTATCTCTCGCGCGGCGGCGCGCGGGGCGACCTGGTGGAAGCGGTGCTGTCGGCCGGAGACGACTCGGGCTGGCGTGACGTGATAGACGCGCGGGCGCGGCTCCGCGCGCTGGAACGGTTGGCGTCGAGCGAAGAAACCTTCGAGCCGCTCACGACGACCTTCAAGCGGGTGAGCAACATTATCCGCCAGGCGAACGAGAGCGGGGAACGTGATGCGGCGCTCAAGCCGGACCCGCAACTTCTTACCGATAAGGCGGAAAAGAGGCTGAACGCATCCCTGGGCGAGGTTTCGGAAGCGGTGAAAGAAGCATTGGCGAACGTCCGGGCGGGAGACGCCGCCTCGCTGGAGACGGCCTATGTTTCGGCGAATACCGCCGTCGCGGAAATCCGGCCCGTCGTGGATGATTTTTTCGATGAAGTGATGGTGATGTCCGAGGACGCCGCCTTGCGGAAGAACCGCCTTGCGCTGATGGCCAGCGTGGGCGCGCTGTTTTCGGCGAACGCGGACTTTACGAAAATTCAATTGAGGGCGACGAAGTAATTCGAGCCGTATGCCGCCACCCACAACGATTGCATAGACGCGCGAAGGGCGCGGGAGGATGCAGGTGATGACGGAGAAGATGATTTATTCCTTTGGAGCCGGGCAAACCGATGGCAGCGCCGATATGCGCGACTTGCTGGGCGGCAAGGGCGCGAATCTGGCGGAGATGGCGAGTCTGGACATACCCGTGCCGCCTGGTTTTACCATCACCACGCAGGTTTGCGTCGATTACCTGAAACAAAACGCGTTTCCCGAGGGACTCTGGGAGAGCGTAAAGGAGCAGATGGCGCGCCTCGAAGAGGCGATGGGAGCGCAGTTCGGCGGCGATGACAATCCGCTTCTGGTGAGCGTGCGATCGGGAGCGCGCGATTCGATGCCGGGCATGATGGATACCGTCCTGAATCTGGGGATGAACGACAAGACCGTCGTTGCCCTGGAGAATAAATCGGGCAACCGCCGTTTCGCATACGACAGCTACCGCAGGTTCATCAACATGTTCGGCAACGTGGTCCTCGAGATGGAGCACCACGACTTCGAATCGAAGATCGAGGCGATGAAACAGCGCAAGGGTACAGCGTCCGACCTGGACTTGACGGCGGACGACCTGGTCGAACTGGTGGATGAATATGCTGCCCTCGTCGAAGAAAAAACAGGTTCGAGCTTCCCCCAGGACCCTTACGACCAGCTTCGTCTGGCCATCGAGGCGGTATTCAACTCCTGGAACAACGAACGCGCCTTCACCTACCGCAGGCTCTATCACATTCCCCACGACTGGGGCACCGCCGTGAACGTGCAGTGCATGGTGTACGGCAACATGGGGGAAGATTGCGGCACCGGAGTCGCTTTCTCGCGGAACCCAGCGACCGGCGAGGATGCGCTCTATGGCGAGATTCTCTTCAACGCCCAGGGTGAAGACGTGGTGGCCGGCATCAGGACGCCCGAGCCCATCGAAAGCCTTAGACAGAAGATGCCCGAATGTTACACCGAGTTTGAAAGCATTACCGAGAAGCTCGAAGCCCATTACAAAGATATGCAGGACATGGAGTTCACCATTCAGAACGGGCGCCTGTTCATGCTTCAGACGAGAAACGGCAAGCGAACGGCGGCGGCGGCCGTGCGAATCGCCATCCAGTTGGTGCGGGAAGGCGTGATGGACAGGCGGGCGGCCCTCCAAAAGGTGGAGCCCGACAGCCTGGATCAGTTGCTGCATCCCATGATCGACGCAGAGGGGGAATTGAAAATTGTGGCCACCGGGCTGGCAGCCTCGCCGGGTGCCGCCGTGGGCCGGGTGGTCTTCACCGCGGCGGATGCGGTGGAGCGCGCCGAAGCGGGGGATCCCGTTATTCTCGTGCGTCAGGAGACGAGCCCCGAAGACATCAATGGGATGAACGTTTCCCAGGGCATCCTCACGGCGCGCGGTGGGCTCACCTCCCATGCGGCCGTCGTTGCGAGACAGATGGGTAAATGTTGCGTCACGGGCTGCAGCGCCCTGAATGTCAACGCGAACGAGAAGGTAATCCGCGTAAACGGCGAGACGGTATCGGAGGGCGATTTTATTTCCCTGAACGGCAATACCGGCGAAGTGATTCTGGGCGAGGCGAAACTCAAGCAGCCCGAGCTTTCCGGGGATTTCGCCACCCTGATGGAATGGGCGGATGAGATCAGGACCCTGGGCGTCCGCGCGAACGCCGACACGGTGACGGACAGCGAGGCGGCCCTCAAATTCGGCTGCGAGGGAATCGGCTTGTGCCGCACGGAGCACATGTTCTTCGAGGGAGAACGCATCGACTACGTGCGCGCGATGATTCTGGCGGCTACGGAGGAGGGGAGACGGGATGCGCTCGATCATCTCCTGCCCATGCAGCGCGAGGATTTCATCGGCATTTTCGAGGTGATGAAGGAAAGACCCGTGACGATCCGGCTGCTGGACCCGCCGCTTCACGAGTTTTTGCCCAAGACGGAAGAAGACATGGAGCACGTGGCCAGGCTGCTGGGCGTGGGCCTCGACACGGTGCGCCACGCCACCGAAGCCACCGAAGAGCAGAACCCGATGCTCGGTCACCGCGGTTGCCGCCTGGTGGTCACCTATCCGGAAATCGCCGAAATGCAGGTACGCGCCATCATCGAGGCGGCCTGTGAGATGAAATCACGCGGCGTGGACGTGTTG
This sequence comes from Nitrospinota bacterium, assembly GCA_011523725.1. Classification (GTDB taxonomy): domain Bacteria; phylum UBA8248; class UBA8248; order UBA8248; family UBA8248; genus Bin107. The sequence goes on along the minus strand of WTGD01000238.1, from coordinate 5,933 downwards.
CCCGAGATCATGATTCCTCTCACCTCGGGCATCGGGGAGTGGGAGTTCAACCGCGACATCGTCCATGACATCGCAAGGAAGGTTATCGAGGAGAAAGGCGTCACGCCCCGGTATCTTACGGGCACGATGATCGAAATTCCCAGGGCCTGCCTCCTGGCGGGAGAGATAGCCGAGAGCGCGGAGTTCTTCAGTTTCGGCACGAACGATCTGACGCAGTTGACCTATGGCTTGAGCCGCGATGACGCGGGTTGGTTCCTGCCCAAATACATCGAGAAGGAGCTGATTCCCAGAGATCCTTTCGTTGCCGTTGATCGCGAGGGCGTGGGTGAGATGGTGCAGATCGGCATCGAACGCGGCCGCGCGAGGCGGGAGAATCTCGAGGTGGGCATTTGCGGGGAACATGGTGGAGAACCCACCTCGGTCGAGTTCTGTCACATGATGAAAATGGATTACGTCTCTTGCGCACCGTACCGGGCCCCGATCGCGAGGCTCGCCGCCGCCCAGGCGGCCGTCAAGCACGGCTCATACCAGACGGTCGAAATCCATTGAGCGGGATTCCCCTTTGATGGTTCACCTCTCCGCCGAGCGGAAAAACGAGTTGATGGCCCAGGCCCTCTCTCTCGCGGGGCGCGCGGAGGGCATGACGAGTCCAAACCCGCTCGTCGGGGCCATTGTTCTTGACGCCGACGGAGAGATAGCGGGGCGAGGCTGGCACCAAAAGGCGGGGGAGCCGCACGCGGAAGTCCTGGCTCTTCAGGAAGCGGGTGTGCGTGCGCGAGGAGGCGTATTGATCCTCACCCTGGAACCGTGCTCTCACCAGGGCAGAACGCCCCCTTGCGCGCCTTTCGTGGTGGACGCGGGCGTTGCTCGTGTCATCGCCGCCGTCTCGGACCCGAACCCGCAAGTGTCGGGACAGGGGTTTGCGCACCTGCGCGCGAATGGCGTCGAGGTGGAAACGGGCATCATGGCCGAGGAGGCGGTGCGCCAGAATGAAGCCTATTTTCACTGGTGGCGATATGGCCGGCTTTTCCTTACCCTGAAAGCCGCTGCGAGCCTTGACGGGAAAATCGCCACCCGGAGCGGGCAGAGCAGATGGATAACGGGCGAGGTGGCGAGAAACGCAGGCCATCGTTTCAGGAACACAGTCGACGCCATCCTGGTGGGCGTGGAGACGGTGCTGAAGGACGACCCGTTGCTTACGGCGCGGCCCGATGGAGATACGGGCAAACCCCTGGTGAGAATTGTCCTGGACTCAAAACTCAGGACGCCGTCTCACGCCCGGGTTCTGGCGCCTCGGCAGGGGAGTTCCACGATTGTTGCAACCACGGGCGCCGCGCCGCTGGATAAGGAAGAGGCATTGCGCGAAGCGGGTGCGGAAATCATTCGAGGAGAAGCGGATCCCCGGGGCCGGGTGGCACTCGCTCCGCTTCTGGAATCGTTGGGAAGCCGCGGCGTTCGCCATATCCTCGTGGAAGGCGGCGGGCGGGTGCACGGTTCCTTCATACGGGAAGGCCTGGCGGATCGGCTCCTTTATTTTCTGGCGCCCCTTGTCGTGGGGGACCATGAGGCGCCGGACGCGGTCACAGGCCTTGATGAGGAGGAATTGCAATCTTTGCCCGGGTTATTTAATGTAACACATGAAGTTATTGGCGATGATCTATTGATTCAAGGATATTTCAAAAGACCGATATGGGAAGACGTTAAGGAGTGGGCAGGTGTTTAGCGGAATCATCGAGGCCGTCGGCGCGGTTCGCTCATTGAGAAAAGACGCCAAGGGCGCGCGAATCAGCATCGAGGCGTCGGGCGTTCTGGATGGCGTGAAGCTCGGCGATTCCATTGCGCTCAATGGCGTCTGCGTAACCGTCGTTGATTTTGATGACAGAAAGTTCGAAGCCGATTTGTCCGTCGAGACGCTGAGGCGCACGAATTTGGGAGAACTGGCAGTCGGCGGCCGATGCAACCTGGAGCGCGCCATGGCGCTCGGGGAACGCCTGGGCGGGCATCTGGTGAGCGGCCATGTGGATGGCGTGGGCAGAATCAGGGACAGAAAAAACGAGGGCGACTCGATTTGGCTCACATTCGAGGCTCCGGTGGAGGTGATGCGCTATGTCGTCTATAAAGGGTCTATTGCGGTCGATGGAATCAGCTTGACGGTGGCGGCGTGTGATGGTGAGACTTTTTCGGTGTCGATTATTCCGCACACGAGTGAGCAAACGACGCTCACAGAGAAGAAAGATGGCGCCGCCGTGAACCTGGAGGCGGATTTGATCGGAAAATACGTGGAGAAGCTGCTCGCTCCCCACGCGGATTCGAGGGCTCGAGACGGCATCACGATGGAAAAGCTGAGGGAGCAAGGCTATGCCTGAGCCGAAGGGGGAAAAGGATTTCGAAGAAAGTCCTTTCTCCACAATTGAAGAGGCAATCGGCGATATTCGCGAGGGGCGCATCGTCGTCCTCGTGGATGATGAGGATCGTGAAAACGAAGGCGACTTCATCCTCGCGGCCGAGAAGGTGACGCCCGAGGCGATCAACTTCATGACGAAACACGCGCGCGGTCTGGTTTGTCTCGCGCTCACGCCCGAGAAAGTGGAATCCCTGGGTCTTCCCATGATGGTGCCCAGTGGCGATAACGGCTCCGCTTTCGGCACGGCTTTTACGGTTTCCATAGAGGCTCGCGAAGGCGTTACGACGGGCATCAGCGCTTTCGACAGGGCCCACACCATACAAACCGCAATACAGGCAGACGCGAGGCCGTCGGATCTGGTGACACCCGGCCACGTTTTCCCGCTGAGGGCGCAGCCGGGGGGTGTGCTCAGGCGGGCGGGCCACACGGAGGGCACGGTGGATTTGGCCCGTCTGGCCGGCCTGCAGCCGGCGGGTGTTCTTTGCGAAGTCTTGAATGAAGACGGCTCGATGGCGCGTCTGCCCAACCTGCGGAAGATAGCAAAGAAAAATAATCTCTCCCTCGTGACCATCAAGGATCTCATCGCCTATCGCATGCGGCACGACCGTCTCGTGGAGCGCGTGGAGGAGGCGGAGGTGCCGACGGCGTTCGGCACTTTCAAGGTCTATGCGTACCACAATCAGAGCAGTGGAAGGATTCACGCCGCTTTGGTGATGGGCGAGTTGAACCCGGATGAGCCGACTCACATTCGAGTGCAGCCCGTAAATGCCATCTGGGATTTGTTGGCGCTTTTGCGTTCTGATTGCCCGGACAGGACCAGAAACGCGCTGGCGAAAATCCAGGAAGCGGGCAAAGGGGTGTTGGTTTTTTTGCAGCCCGACTCGATGGGAGAGGAATTCTCCAGAAAGGAAAAGATGCCCGCCGTCCCGCGTGAAGTGGGTCAGAAAATCGGGATCAAGAGCGCTCCGCTCGAAGGGTTGCGCGATTACGGAATAGGCGCCCAGATCCTCGTCGACCTGGGCTTGCGGCGGATACGGATCATGACGAATGACGAGCGCCGGATTGTGGCGCTCGAAGGTTACGGCCTCGAACTTGAAGACAGGGTGGCGGTGGGCATGGAGCCGCCCTTGCCGTCTCTGCAAAAGAAGAGGAAGGATGGCAGGGAGTCCTACTTGCAGCGTCCATGAACAGGGATTTGGAGAGGGAATGGGTAATCCGGTGGAAGGCAGTCTGAGCGGGAAGGGCTTGCGTATAGGCTTGGTTTCATCCCGATTCAACGATTTTATCGTGACGCACCTCGTGCGGGGGGCCGAGACGGCGTTGCGCCAATGCGGCGTATCCGCGTCCGATATTGCGCACGTGCAGGTGCCGGGTTCGTACGAGCTTCCGGCGGCCGCGATGAGGATGGCGAAATCGCAAAAATACGACGCCATCGTATGCCTGGGCTGCGTGATACGGGGCGCGACATCTCACTATGATCTGGTATGCGCCGAGGCGACGAAGGGCATCGCCCAGGTAGGCGCTCAGACGGGGGTCCCGACCATTTTCTCCGTCGTCACGACGGATACGATTGAGCAGGCCATCGAGCGTGCGGGAACGAAGATGGGCAACAAGGGATATGAAGGCGCTCTGGCGGCCGTGGAGATGGCGAACCTGTTTTCAAAAATGGATGAGGACGGGAACGACGCTCTCGAAGAGAGGAAGTAATGGCGGAGAACAGAAAGGCGGGGCGAGAGCTTGCGTTTCAAATCCTTTATCATACCGATCGTATCGGGAGTCTTACGCCGGAAGAGGTGGAGCGCTATTGGCGTTTGCATCCGGCGGCCGAGAGTTCAAAAATGTTCGCAGACAGGTTGATGGCGCTTGTTCTGGAGAAAGATCGGCAGATTAACGATTTGCTGACCGAAGCGAGCGCAAGCTGGTCGCTCGAGCGCATGGACGCCGTATCGAGGAGCATCCTGCGTTTGGGCGTTTGTGAGATGTATTTCATTCCGGATATCCCGCCTGCGGTTACGATGGATGAGGCGATTCGCCTGGCCAAACGATACGGACCGGAAAATGCTCCCGGCTTCGTAAACGGTATTCTGGATCGCCTCTATCAAGAGAAAACGGCGGTTTAAGTGATACGACTTCGCTTGTTTCCCCAGGGGCTGCACGAGGTAAAAAGTTTTGCCGCCGTTTGCATGTTCGCCGTGGAGCATTTTCCGTTTCAAGGAAGATTGCGCCAAATCGACCACTTGCTGGATAGCGAGGTGAGCAGTCTAGTCGAACAGGGCAAATTGAGCGGTGCATGGGAGTCGCAAGCCATGCTTGCCTCGAAGGGGCGGCTCGCGCCCGAGTATGTTTTGTTCGCAGGGGTCGGTTCTTTGGAGGACTTGACCCTCACAAAGCTTTATCGGCATGCGAAGGATATTTTTGCAAGAATGATGAGGGCGTCGGCGAAGAATTTATCGATGCAGGTTTCCGGCTTCGCGCAGCTTCCCGATGACTTCGCTCCCGTGGCCACGGAAATTATGAACGGTGCGATACGAGGCGTCATCGGTAACCCCTGGGACGTCGATATTCTCGTTTGCGAACCGGATGACGGAAAATATGACGAATTGATTGTGCTGAGTGAGCAAATTGCTTTCAGTAGTGTGAAGAATCGCGAGCTTTCCCTGGAGGTCTTGATTTGAATGGGGCGCTTTTGAGGGCGGGTTACAAATTCGGTTTCTCTCTCCTGCTGGGCGTTTTCCTGATGGCGGGCTGCGGCTACGACCTCGAGGGAACCCGGCGTCCCGGGCACCTGAAAAGCGTGCGCACGATTTCGATACCTGCATTCGTGAACAAGACGAACGAGCCCGGCCTTGGACGCGCCGTCACGAAAGCGGTGAGGAGCCGGTTCCTGCGGGACGGCCGTCTCCGGGTTTCCGACTCTCCCGATGCTGACGTCGCTCTCGAAGGTGTTTTGCGCGCATATCGCCTCTCTCCGATTGGCTTCACGCGGACGGACAGGGTTCAGCAATACCGTGTCGTTGTGCGCACCCGGATACGCTTGCGCGACAAGGGGCGGCAGAAATTGCTCATCAACCAGGATATGGAGTCCCATGCCGAATTCGCGGTTTCCGCATCTATTGCGCAAAGCGACGCGAACCGCTCGAACGCCAATCAACAAGTGGCCGACTCTTTATCGAAAGACCTCGTCAGCCTCGTGTTAGAGGACTTTTAGGTTGGCCTCGGGCCGCAAGAAACCGAAGAGTTCCCTGGCGGCGCTCTCCGACCTGCAAAACGCGCCGACGGGGCCCGTATACCTTCTGGAGGGAAAAGATTCTTTTTTGCGGAATGAATACCTGCGCGTCATTCGACGCAAGGTTTTCGGTGACGGGCCGGATGATTTCAATCACGACCGTTTCGAGTGGACCGAGGCCGATGCGCCCACCATCATCACCATCGCCCAGACGCTGCCGTTTATGGCGGAGAAGCGTCTCGTAGAGATCCTCAATTTCACCAGACCGGGCGAGAGGGATGAATCCATCTTTCTCTCTTATCT